>JAJTCL010000007.1 GCA_021323255.1 Propionibacteriaceae bacterium
CTTTCCTAGCCCGGAGCGACCCCGACGATGTTGCCCGGGTCGAGGACCGCACCTTCATCTGCTCGGCCGAGCCCGACGACGCGGGACCTACCAACAACTGGGGAGCGCCGGCCGAGATGAAGCAAATAATGACCGAGCTGTATCGCGGCTGCATGCGTGGCCGGATTATGTACGTGGTGCCGTTCTGTATGGGTCCGCTTGATGCAGAGCAGCCGAGATTCGGGGTGGAGATCACCGACTCCCCGTACGTAGTGGTCAGTATGAGAATCATGACCCGGATGGGCCGCTCCGCGCTGGCCGCCATGACTGCACACGGGGAGGCGGACTTTGTGGCTTGCCTGCACTCGGTGGGTGCGCCGCTCCAACCAGGGCAGGCCGACGTCCCGTGGCCGTGTAACGAGGTGAAGTACATCAGCCATTTCCCCGAGGAGCGGGCGATTTGGTCGTACGGCTCCGGCTATGGCGGCAACTCGCTGCTCGGCAAGAAGTGCTACGCGCTGCGGATCGCCTCAGTCATCGCTCGCGACGAAGGGTGGCTGGCCGAGCACATGTTGCTCATGAAACTAACCTCGCCAAAGGGGCGGAGCTACCACCTCGCGGCCGCCTTTCCCAGCGCTTGTGGGAAGACGAACCTGGCCATGCTGCGTCCCACCCTGCCGGGCTGGACGGCGGAGACCTTGGGCGACGACATTGTCTGGATGCGGTTCGGCGGCGACGGCCGGCTGTACGCGATCAATCCGGAATACGGACTGTTCGGCGTGGCACCCGGCACAAGCTGGCGGACGAACCCCAATGCTATGGCGACAATCGACCGCGGCAACTCCATCTTCACCAACGTGGCGCTGACCGACGACGGGGACGTGTGGTGGGAAGGCATGACCGACGAACCACCCGCGCACCTGACCGACTGGCGCGGACAACCCTGGACGTCGGCAGAAGCCGCCGGGCCGGCGGCCCACCCGAACAGCCGGTTCTGTACACCCCTGACACAGTGCCCGATACTCGCGCCCGAGTACGACGACCCGGCCGGAGTCCCGATCGACGCCATCATCTTCGGCGGGCGTCGGGCGGACACGGTGCCGCTCGTCAGCCAGGCGCGGGACTGGCCGCACGGGGTTTTCCTGGGTGCCACGCTGTCCAGCGAGACCACCGCGGCCGCGACCGGAGCGGTCGGTGTGGTGCGACGCGACCCGATGGCCATGCTGCCATTCCTCGGCTACGCGGCCGGCGACTACTTTGCGCACTGGCTTCAGCTGGGCGCAGAGCACCGAGAACACATGCCAGCCATCTTCTACGTGAACTGGTTCCGTCGGTCACCCGCCGGGGACTTCCTCTGGCCGGGATTCGGTGAGAACAGCCGGGTGCTCAAGTGGATCGTCGAGCGCCTGGAGGGTCGGGGGCAGGCCGTCGAGACGCCGGTCGGCTCCGTACCGTCGCCCGCCTCACTCGATGTCGATGGCCTGAACCTGCCGCCCGAGGCGCTGCAGGCCGTGCTCACCGTCGATGCCCAGGACTGGCGGGCCGAGCTGGCTTTGATCGAGGACTGGTTCGCCATGTTGGGCCCGCGGCTCCCCGCCGCGCTCCGTACCGAGCTCGACGGCCTGGCTAACCGCGTAGGCTCCGAGTTGCCAGAGTCGGTGCACGGGACTGTGACGTAGAGGCAGGTCGCGATCTCGCCGAACCCACGGCGTTATCGGGTGGACGTATCAGAGCCGTCATAGCTGCGAACCACTGACGGGACGAAGATCAACAGCTCTGATCCATCGTTGACGGCTGCCCGCACCGGGTCGCCCCATGACCGGCGGCAAGGCTCAATCGGCCCGCTCGCATAGCGAGATTGCTGCGCCGCCAGAATGTCGACGTGACGAACCTGCAGCTAAAACCTGGATGCTCGTGGGCAGAGACCTACGCCCGATGTGTGTCGGTGGCACCGGAGGCATTCGAGTCCGACCGCATCCGCAACCTGCTGCACGGCGAGTGGCAGCGCGTGGGAGTGCCCGGCCACCATGTCAACCCGGTCGACTTGTCGCCGATCCAGGGCCCGCCACGTGTCGAGCGCGACATCGCTGCTAGCGCCGTCGAGCATGCCCGCGATCAGCATGCGGCGTGGTCGAAGGTCGGCTTGGCCGAACGCCGCGACCGGGTGACTGCCGCGATCGACACGATGGTCCTCCACCGGGACCTGCTCGCCCTCCTGTTGGTATGGGAAATCGGCAAGCCATGGCGGCTGGCCGTGGCCGACGTGGATCGCGGCCTGGACGGGGTCCGCTGGTACGTCGACGAGATACATCGCCAGCTGGCGATCGGAACTGATGCCGAGCGGCGGCCCCTGCCTGGCCCAGTGTCGAACATTGCGAGCTGGAACTACCCGATGAGCGTGCAGGTGCACGCCGAGCTGGTTCAGGTGCTGGCCGGCAATGCCGTGGTGGCAAAGACGCCGAGCCAGGGCGGCTTCCACTGCCTGACGCTCGCCCACGCCTTCATGGCCCGCGCCGGCCTTCCGGTCACACTGCTCAGCGGGATCGGCGGCAAGCTGGGCGACGTCCTGATCAGCAATCCCCGCATAGGGGCACTCGCGTTCGTCGGAGGCCGATCCAACGGACGGGCCGCCGCCACGTCCCTGGCCGACCGACGCCGCCGCCACTTTCTCGAGCAGGAAGGGCTGAACGCGTGGGGGATATGGGACTTCACCGAGTGGGAGCTGCTCGCCCAGCATCTGCGCAAGGGGTTCGAATACGCCAAGCAGCGGTGCACTGCGTACCCGAGGTATGTCGTCCAGCGACGCTTGTTCCCCGCGTTCCTCGATACTTACTTGCCGGTCGTCGAAGGCTTGCGCTTCGGCCACCCGCTGGCTGTCGAGCGTCCGGATGATCCCCTCCCGGAGCTGGACTTCGGGCCGGTGATCGGGGCCCGGAAGGCCGCGGAACTGGGAGAGCAGTTCGAGGAGGCAATGCGGGGCCGGGGCCTTCCCCTCCACCGCGGCTCGGTGGGTGCGGGGCGCTTCCTTGATGGACAGGACACCTCGGCATACGTCGCACCGGCCTGCGTCCTCGAGCCACCGGCCCACTGGTCGCTGCACCACGCCGAGCCGTTCGGCCCCCTCGACTCCGTCGTCTGCGTGGACACCGAGGCCGAGCTGCTCGCGGCCATGAATGCCAGCAACGGGTGCCTTGTGGCCAGCCTGGCGACCGACGACATGGACTTCGCGTCGCGCGTCGCCGAGCAGCTGCAGGCCTTCAAGGTAGGCATCAATCGACCGCGCAGCAGAGGTGACCGGGAGGAGGTGTTCGGCGGCATGGGTGAGTCGTGGAAGGGTGCCTTCGTCGGCGGAGACCTGCTCGTGCAGGCGGTCACGTACGGCCCAGACGGCGAGGACGAGCGGCTGTTCGGCAACTTCCCGGACTACTCCCAGTTCCCCAGCCGGTGACCCGCGCCGCTACCGAGCCGTAGGTCAGTCGTCGTCCGAACCGCACCCAGGATGAACAAGCCCCGCGCCGCGGACCGGCCCCGCGCGATGAGGTGTCCAGGTCGCTACGACAACACCTTCATCGCGATCAGCCAGGGCCGATGGCGGGTCCACCGGCGACTGGCGCCGGATCCCAAACGAATACGCCCGGGGTCCCTTGCACGTGTTCGGCCCGTACCTGTACCGGTCGGAGTCATGGGCGAGGTCTGAGGAGGAGGAGTGCGCCCGGGCGCTCCACCACCGAGCGGGTCATTTAGCCAGCGCCTTACGGGCCAGCGCGCTGTCGAACGGGCGGCTGCTGGCCACCTCCGGGTGAAACCGTACCCAGATGAAGACGTAGACGGCCAGGCCGATCGCCATCAGCGCCGCGGGCAGGATCGAGCCCGCGAAGAGCGCGCCGGTGGAAATCATGGCGGTAGCGGCGAATAGGACCGCGGGGATACTCGGTGGCATCACTGTGCTCATGAGCGAGCCGGACGCCGTCAGGCCCGCGGAAAAGCCGTAGGGATAGCCCGCCTTGAGCATCTGGGGGATCTGTACTTTGCTTGTGGACGCGGCATCCGCGAGCGCGGAGCCGCTGATCCATGAGAACCCGATCGCGGTGCCCAGGTTCACGTAAGCGAGGTTGCCTGGTAGCCGTGGAAGCAGGGCCCTCGCGAAGTCGTATAGCCGGGTGGCGATGCCGAGGTGGTTCGCGAGGGTGCCGACGAAGATGAACAGTGGCACCGCGAGCAGGGGAAAGCCATTGATGCCGTTCACGATCGACGAGATTGCGTAGCCTGCCGACAGCCCGCGGCCGTAGAAGTACAGCATGCTGGGCGCGATCATCGCGAACGCGACGGGCACCCGAAGCAGCAGAAGGACGACAAGCAAGAGGATGTAGAGCCAGAGATCCACTGACTAGCCCTCCATCTCGGAGATGTCGAGCTTGCGCTCCGGGCGGTTGGCGTACGGGATCTTCACGGCCGAGTGGACCGCGGCCGACAGGAATCCGATGAGAGCCAAGACGTACAGCACGCCGAGGGGGATGTGCATAGCGGCGCTGGCTCGTGCCCACTCGATCTCGATCTTCACGAATGCCTCGTAGGCGAGCGCGAGACTCGTCGCGACCATGATGATGGCGGAGACGACCCGCAGCGCGATGAAGAGCTTCTTGCCCGCGAGTACCTGGTCGAATACTTCGATCACGATGTGCCCGTTGCGGCCCACAAGGTACCCGGTGGTAATGAAGGTCATGGCGACCATGGACAGGAGGGCCAGTTCACCCGCGCCGACCCATCCGATCGCGGGAAAGTATCGCCCCAGCACCTGATACATCACACCGAGGAAGAGGAGGGCGAACAGCACAACCCCGCTCGCAACCTCCACCGCCGACAGAACGCGCATGAACCTCGGGTCCGGCGGCACCCCCTCATTGAGCTGGGGGACCGTGTAAGAGGTGTTGGTGTGCTCGTAGATGGATTCCTCGGGCTCCTTCTCGGTCACAGTGCCACCGCCTGGACGACGCTCCACGACGAGGAGTGCACACCGCTATCAACATCAGGCGCCATGGTGTCTGAATTCATTGCCAACCTCTCCTGGTGCGGGCCCGCCGCATGCGCAGGCACGCGGCCACCCTTGCGACTCTGGGTCGTGGAACCGATGTCTGCAAAGTCATGTCTCGGCGAATGGAACGCTGCGCCACAGCAGCACGGGGCTTCCGCCCGCCGCTGCCGGACACACCGATCCGTCTCCGCCGCCTGAGCTTTCGCCGTTCAGGCGAGGGTCGAACCGACGGTGACGAACAGTGCTGGTGCTGGCGGGACCGCACTACTTGACGCTCGTCACCGTCGAAGTCGATGCGAGCGGCACCTGGACTCCCGCGGGAAGGAAGTTTCGCCACCAGGGTCAGGGTCACCTCGCCGTCGGGCACGTTGTTGTCGAGCTCGGCCTTCCCGCGGCGGTGATCAACATCGTGTGACTTGACCGTGCTCGTCTAAGCTCTAGTCTCAGTTGTTACCGTTCGTGGCCGTCCGCTAACGTTCGGGAACACGCCGCGCAGACTCAGATGAACGTCTGGAGACACCGTGAAACGGGCCAGTGCGGACTTGGAAAGCGGTTTGGGTGCAGCACTCGCGTGCTCGAATCCCGCATCCTGCGCCAACCTTAAACATGCTCTGACCCGCGGAAACACCGTTCGGATCGAAATCGAGCCCGGGCTGGCGTCGCAATGTCTGGCTGAGCCTCGTCGGGCACCTGCCACAACAGATAGGAATCGACGCGGGCGTCGCGAGATGCTTCGAAGATCCGGTCGACATCCGGATGCCGCGCAGTTCAGCGATGGGGTTCTCTGTACAGGTGCGGCCGTCGATCAGCGAGAGCATCGTTGTACAAGCCGAGGCCCTTATCCCTGCAGTCAGCCAAGTTGATGTCGGCCAGCAGGACAGTCTCCTCACCGGCCGCCGGGCCTGCAAGCAGATAGCCGTCCGGACCGCTAATCAGGCTGGCACCTGTCCAGTCTTGCCCTCGCTCAGAGCCGCAACGGTCAGCCACAATCACCCCAACTCGGTTCACTGCTGCAGCGGCTTGCGCCTTGATCACTTCGATCGGGCGTTCGCCGTGCGGCACCAGCCCTCGCGGCCAGTTACTCGGGGCCACGATCAGCTCGGCGCCGCCGAGTGCTGCCGCGCGGACGACCTCGGGAAACTCGAGGTCATAACAGATGAGTGGCGTGATCAGGCCCAGATTGGTGGCGAGTACCGGCGGCGCCTGGTCGCCCGCCGCGAATACCTCTGTCTCTCGACCCCACAGATGTGTCTTGCGGTAGCAGCCAACCACCACGCCGCGGTCGATCACCACCACGCTGTTGTACGGCCGTTCCCCAGTCGACTTCTCGCACCAGCCGGCCACCACCATCAGGCCGCGGTCCCCCGACAGCTCGCGGAAGAATCTGATTCCGGGACCGGCAAGCTCCTCGGCGCGGCCGAGAGCCTCCGCAGTGTCGGCGAAGACATAGCCGGTCAGCGCCAGCTCCGGCAAGACCACCAGCTCAGCTCCGGCCTCGGCGGCCCGTTCGACCGCGCCAGCAACCGCTGCCCGAGTTCGTTCTGGCGCGTCGATGTCGATCCGCACCTGACAGGCCGCAACGCGAACCATGAGCGATCCCCCGCAGAGATGGTCAGTCGTCCTCGGTGGCGGTGACCATCACCGCAACCGGTGCGAGGTAGCCATTGGGGTCCAGCATCCAGCCGTTGTCGAAGGCCGCCTCGACGACCTCAGGCGCCCACTCCAGGCGGACCCGACCGTCTCCGCTGTTGACGACCAATAGCTCGCCGGTGCCCTCGCTCGCCGCGTCCTCCCCCGCCTCGAGCAGCTGGAATCGCCGCCAACTGCCCGCCGGCACGGACAACATGTCCTGTGGTCCGAGGTTGACCATTCGAGCGTCGGCGCCGTCATTGAGGGTGATCCGCCATTGGCCTGACTTCACGATCAGCACCGAGGTCTCGTGGTGCCGGTGGCGTAGCACGCCCTCGCCGCTCGTAGCCCGAAGCAAGCCGAGATTGAAGGAGTGAGGCTCGTGGAGGCGCGGTACGGCCCGGCGGTCCTCCGTCATGCCGTATCCGATGGCCAGGCTGAGCTCGGCGTTTCCGCCCGGCAGCCCGGTGCACAAGAACGAGCGCTGACTGTAAGTCCGATCACCGGGTTGGATCACTCGGGACCGCATCTCTTCGACGCTGTAGCTCGTCAGCTGATCGATGTACGCCTGCCGCATCGGCTTGATCAACGGCACGTCGGACGGAAGCGCGTCACCGGCCACGGTGTCGACCAGGCGGTTGTCGGCGGTTAGGTAGAGGCCGTACGACTCGGCGTCCTTGAGCACCGATGGCCCCCAGATGATGCCGCCCGTCACGTCCTGACCGAGCACGGTCAGTAAGATCCCGTCGTCGGGGCCCTCATTGGTGAACCCCCTAAAGATCCAGGTTGGCACTGAGATGACGTCGCCGTCCGTCGATACGTACTCACCCTGTTTCCCGTCGACTCCCCAGCGCAGCCGGAATGTCCCGCCGAAGTTGATGAACACCTCGGCGGTGAAGTGCAGGTGCAGGTTGTTGGTGACGCCGTTGGGCATTCCGGCCGCACCGACGTTGAAGCCGTGGAGCTCCGTCAGGTTGACGTACTGATCGGAGTTCTGGGAGACGCCGGAGCCAATGAACGCGTAGTTCGACTTCCGGTCTGAGCCGGGTGTGCGGCAGTCGATGAAGGCGGCGTTGCAGGGGACCCAATCCGATCGACGGACGGTACGGCGCTCCAGCTCGCTGGCTTCGACGAGGACGTCGGTCATGGTGATGCTTCCTTACTTCTTGAACTTCGTTGGTCTCGCGCGAACGGCGATCAGTAGATGTTGGCGGTGACGATTCCGTCGTCGCTTGCGTGCCTGATGATCTGAGTACGGAGAGCGATTTCGTCGAAGAGTCGGACTTCTCGGACGATGCGGCCTGACTGGACCAGGAACTGCGACACACCGAGCACTTCGACGGCGGCGTTGTTCGTCGGCCCATAGGCGGGGAAGCCGTTGTAGAGGCCGGCGAACTTCCACAACACCGCGATCCGGAGTCCCGCGTAGCGCTCGGCGAAATTGGTCGCGATGTCTCGCACCTCGAAGCGACCGCTGGGAAATGAGCGCAATAGACTCAACAGCGATCGGCGGTAGCCCTCGGGGCGGATGAAGGTGCGGTAGCCGACCGTGTGCAGCGTGAGGTCGCGGACCATAAAGTCCGGCACCTTCTCCAAATCCCTGTCGTTCCACACCCGCTCGATGAACTCGAGCACCATTTCGACCTCGGGCCGGAAGTCGTCGGGTCGTGGGCCACTGTCTCCTGCCGCGATGACGTCAGCCTGGACGGGCTCAACGAAGCTTCCGACGTAACCGCGAAACACCTTTTCGCGGGCAACCGCGTCGGGATCAAGACCGAGCTGCAGGGCGATGGCCAGTGAATCCCGGACCACCCACTCCTCGACCATGCGGCCGCGGCGGTACAGGCAGTTGGCGATCGTGCGACTGAGAAAGTCTGTCGTCGGATCGGCCGTCAAGATCAGATGCGAGCTGAGGAAGGCATCGTCTCCTCGTGCCTCCCACACCACGTCATCCGCCTGGCCGATGCGGTCGGGAAGTTCGGCGATCCGCATCAGGCAGCCCTCGATCACCTCCTCACGTGTGGTTGACGTGCCGTACGCACCGTGCACGATCGAGTCCGGCTCATAGTTCTCGCGGATGTAGCCGATCGCCCGGTCAACCCAGATCAGGTCGGTCACCTCGCGGATGAAGTCATCCGGATCGGCGTAAGGCTTGTAAGCAATAGGGTCCAATGGCAAGGTGCACATCTCCTAAGCAAGATCCCGAGCACTCAGTGTATGCGTATGCATCAGGGCTCCGCAATGCAGGTTACTGGTTGCCGCTGGTTGCCGGTGCCGCGGCCAGCGTGGCTCGCCGAACCAGGTGGGTTGGGAAGACCTCGTGCACGTAGGGCGCGTCGGGACCGCCCTCGATGCGCTGCACTATCAGCTCTGCCGCCCGGCGAGCCATCGCGTCGAGATCGAACGCAACAGTGGTGAGCTGTATGAGCGGCCAGCGCGCGGGCGGCAGATCATCGAATCCGATCACCGATACCTGCTCGGGAACGCGGATCATCATCTCCCGGGCAGCATTGAGCGCACCCAGGGCCACTACGTCATTACCGCATACGAGCACCGTCGGCCTTTGATCCTGCTGTAACAGCCGTCGCGCACCCTCGAAGCCTGTGTTGAAGTCGAACGGTCCGCGGAAGCTGCTCTGCATTGGGATGCTCAGCCCTCGCAATTCCAGTGCCTCGCGGAGGGCAATTTCACGCTGCTCGGCGGTACTGGTGTTAGGCGGTCCGAAGATCGCCGCTATGCGGCGATGACCTAACTGCACGATCTCCTCGGCGGCTTCTGCTAAGCCGGCTCGTGGATCCACAGACGTCGCGTCCGCGTCCACCGCTGGCGATACTCGATTGAAATAGACGAAGGGAATTCCGCGGTCTCGCAGTCGAAACGGCAGCACCGAATCCAACGTCACCGTGGCTAAGAGCACACCATCCAGACCGTCGGCTATCAATCTTTCGGCCACCCGGCCGGTGTCGGAGGACTCAGTTTGAAGGCTCAACTGGAAGCCGAGCGCATTGAGCTGGCGGTGCATCGGGGCGATCACGTGAGCGTAGAACTGATTCTCCAGATCGGTGACCAGGAGGCCAATCCGTCTCGTTCGTCCACTGGACAACGCCCGGCCGGCGTCGCTCGGCACATAGCCCAACGCGATCGCGGCCCGGCGTACTCGCTTCTTGGTGTCAGCGGACACTTTCGGGCTGTCGCGCAGTGCACGAGATACCGTCGGCTGGGACACTCCGGCCAGCCGCGCGACGTCATGGCTCGTCACTGATGCTGGCAACTCACTGGCCATAGGGCGCGGTCCTTCCCTGCTCGGAGTCCAGCCTGCATAGCTTTGGTAAGCCCACCGGAGTTGACGCTGCTCCGGACACTGAGTTTACTTGAACATACGTATGTAGGCCTTAGGAAGAGTGACGTTGTGCCGAACGCTTTGAAGTCTGCTCCTCGCAAATCATTCGCCGATACCGCACAAGAGGTGGTTCGGGAACGTGTGCACGACATCATCGCCGACATCCGCGTCCGCGGTGACGCTGCCGTGCGGCAATACTCCGAACAGTTCGACCGCTGGGCACCTGAGAGCTACCGGCTCTCCGATAGCCAGATTTCCACCTTGATCGGCCGGCTGCCGGAGCAAGTTGTCGACGACATCCGCTTCGTTCAAGATCAGGTCCGCAACTTTGCCCACATTCAGCGCGAATCCATGCACGACGTGGAGGTGGAGACCCTGCCCGGGGTCGTCCTGGGCCAGCGGCATGTGCCGCTCGCATCGGTGGGAGCGTACGTGCCGGGCGGGAAGTATCCGCTGACAGCGTCGGCCCATATGACTATCGTGACGGCGAAGGTGGCGGGAGTGGAGCGGGTCATCGCCAGCACCCCGCCAATCCGGGGTGAGATCCCGGCCGCCACAGTGGCGGCGATGAGTCTTGCTGGAGCGGACGAGATCTTCATCCTGGGCGGCGTGCAGGCGGTTACGGCCATGGCGCTGGGAACCGAGACGATCGACCGGGTCGATCTCATCGCCGGACCCGGCAACCCGTATGTCGCGGAGGCGAAGCGGCAGCTGTACGGCGAGGTCGGAATCGACCTCTTCGCGGGTCCGACCGAGATCCTCATTATCGCCGACGACGTGGCGGATCCGTTCGTAGTCGCAGTCGACCTGTTGTCTCAGGCCGAGCACGGACCGGAGTCCCCGGCCATCCTCATTACCACGAGCGAGGCGCTAGGCCGTGAGGTGATCAACTACGTCGAGCGCATCCTTCCCGAGATGCCGACTCGGGACTATGCCGGCCCGGCTTGGCGGGACTTCGGTCAGGTGCTTGTGGTCGGTGATCTGGCCGAGGCGTACACGCTCGCCGACTCCTTCGCTGCCGAACACGTTCAGGTCCTCACTCGCGAGCCGCGGGCGGCGCTTCAGCGGATGCGGAATTACGGCGCGTTGTTCCTCGGCGAGAACACCTGCGTCTCCTACGGTGACAAAGTGATCGGCACCAACCACGTGCTGCCGACGCTGGGCGCCGCGCGGTACACCGGCGGGCTCTGGGTCGGCAAGTACCTCAAGACCGTGACCTATCAGGAAGTCCGGGATCCCAGGGCCAGCGGCGAGCTCGGCCGAGTGTGTGGGCGGGCCTCTCGGGTCGAGCTGTTCGAGGGCCATGCTCGGTCCGGTGACGTGCGCGCCTGGCGGCACCTGGGCGACCGCCACGAGTGGATCGACCAGGCGCTGGCCGGCACCGCCGCGGGCACGAGCTCGGCACGATGAGCTTGGCGGGCCGCACCGCCCTGGTGACCGGGGGTGGCAGCGGTCTTGGTGCGGCTATCGCCAGAGCGCTGCACGCAGCTGGCGCGCACTTAGTCGTCGTCGGGCGCCGCGCGACGCCACTTCGCGAGCTGGCCGCCGAGCTCGGTGATCGGGCGGAGTGGCGAGGCTGCGATGTAGCCGATCCCTCCTCGGTCGCTGAGCTGGCCGAGTCGCTGGAGCGGACAGAAGTGTCCATCGTGGTCAACAACGCCGGCATCCCCGGCCCTGTCGCTCCGTTGACCGCCATTGAGCCGTCTGAGTGGGACGAGGTCTTCGCAGTCAACGTCCGCGGGGTTTACCTCGTGTGCCGCGCGTTTCTGCCCGCTATGGTTGCGCGCGGCTCGGGCGATGTGATCAATCTGGCTTCAGTGTCCGGCAAGCGACCGTTGACCCGGCGCACGCCGTATTGCGCATCCAAAATGGCGGTGATCGGGTTGACCTCGACACTGGCCTTCGAGGTCGGTCCGCACGGGGTCAACGTGAACAGTCTTTCGCCCGGCCCCGTTGAGGGAGAGCGCATGAACCGCAACTTCCGGTTGGAGGCGGAGCGCACCGGAACGACCTATGAAGCAGCTCAGCAGGCCTTCATCTCCCGTTCCGCCCTGGGACGGATGGTCACTGAGACCGAGGTCGGTGCCGCTGTGGTGGCCATGTTGGCCATGCCCGGAATGTGCGGCGCCGACGTTGATCTTTCGGCCGGCATGGTGGCCTGAGATGGCTGCAGCGTGAAAGCCAGGCTGCACGACGGCGAACGGCTTCTCGGCGTCCTGCTTCGGATGCCGGCTGAGGAACTGCTCGAAATGTGCGCCGTGGCCGGCTTCGATTTCGTGGTCGTCGACGGTGAACACGGCCCTCTTGACTTGAATCTCCTCCGCCAGCACCTCGTCCTGGCCGAACTCCACGGCATGGATGTTCTCGTTCGGGTCGGCCGGGACGAGCCCGCCACGGTGCTGCGAGTTCTCGATTTGGGCGCCGACGGCGTGGTAGGCCCGCACGTCGATTCTCCCGAGCAGGCCCGCACTCTGGTCGACGCCGCGCATTATCCCCCGTTGGGGCATCGCGGCTTCGCCAGCTACGGCCGCAGTGCTCGCTTCGGGCAGGTGCAGCCGGCCGAGCATCTCGCGAGAATGCGAGACAGCACGCTGGTGATCGGGATGATCGAGTCGCCGAGCGGAGTCATCCAGACCGATGAAATTCTCGCTGTGCCCGGACTGGACGGACTCATGGTCGGGCCGTCCGATCTCCGTATCTCCTCGGGCCCGGATGATGCTGACCCCAGTGAAGCGGCCGAGCAAGTACACGCGGCAGTGGCGGCGAGCGGCAAGATCCGAATGGACATCGTGCTCAGCCGTGAGCAAGCGGCCAGGTCGATGCAGCAGGGAGCGCAGCTAGTGGTGTACAACCTCACCCACGTCCTGATGGAGAGCCTCGTCACCCTCCGCACCCTCGAGGGCGTTCGAGGCTGAGCCGTCAGGCTGTCTGCCAACCTTGGAGATGCTGAGCCAGGTCGTGCGGCACCTCGAGCGGGGACAGGTGACCAGCTTTTTCCAGGACGACGAGGTCGGCGCCGTCGATGAGCGCCTGCATTTCACGATGCCGGTCGACACTGCAGAGTGCATCGTGACGCGCTGCCACCACGAGAACGGGACACCTAATGCGGCCGAGTTCCGGACGCTCGTCGATGCGGGTGGCCTGAAGCCGCAGCTGGGCGTCGAGGATCTGCTCCCCCACTTCGTCGGCCATCGCCAACGTGGCCTGCACCACCTCCGTGCGGGCCCGGGCCTGGGGGCTGAGCAGCACGGGCAGCAGCTCAGTCTGCAGCTCCCGGGCCGTGCTCCCGTCGGCAAGCCGACTCCGCTGCCGGGACCAGTCGGCGCGCTGCGCCGGGGTCGGAGCGTACGGATTGGTCGAGAGGAGGCAGGCCCGACTGACGCGATCAGGCGCGGTCCGGATGAGAGCCATAGCCACGATCGCACCGAGCGACAGTCCGGCCAGGGCGAAGCGGCGCGGCAGCTCGTCGAGCAGCCGGTCCACCTGGTCGTCCAGCGTCGGCTCGGTGAGGAGTGGTGTCACCGGGGAGTCCAGGTTCAATCCAGCCCACAGCGACGCCGAGCAGTTCATGCCGGGGAGCAGTACGAGCGGCTCCTCCGACTCGGATCGGGCCACGCTGGAACGAATTGGGCTGGAAGGAATAGGTCAGCCTTTGACTGCACCCGAGGCGAGGCCGGCCACGAGGTATTTCTGAGCGACGAACGCGATGCCGATCACGGGCAGGGTGAGCAGCATGGCCGCGGCGCCGGCCTGCTGAAGCATCGGCAGAGTCTGGCCGAGTTGGGTGGTGATGAATACCGGCACTGTCTTGCTGGCCGTGTCGGTCAGAATCGCTGCGGTCAGGTACTCCTGGAAGGCGAACAGAAAGACGAAGATGCCGGCTGTGAGGATCCCCGGACCCATCAGCGGAATCATGACTTTCCGCAATGTGCTGATCCGGGTGCAACCGTCGATCATTGCCGCCTCGTCGAGATCGACTGGGATCTCGGCGAAGAAGTTGCGAAGCAGCCAGATGGTGAACGGCTGGTTGATCGCCACCAAGGCGATGGCGAGTGCATACGTGGTGTCGTAGATACCCAACTGCTGACTGATCTCGTACATAGGCAGCACCACCGCAAACCGCGGCAGCGCACGAAAGATCAGAGCCAGGATCAGCAACAGCGCAGAAATGTAGCCGGGCGTCCGGGCCAACGCGTAGGCGGCCGGGATGCCGATGATCAGTGCGATCACAGTAGAGATCACTGCAACGATCAGGGTATTGACCAGGTACTGGGCGAAGTAGGTGGTCTGCCATAGATCGACGAAGGCCTGGAGAGTCGGCGTGTAGACGAATACGGGCGGATTGACGAAAGCAACATTGGTTGGCTTGGTCACCGACATGGCCGTCCAGATGAAAGGGCTCAGCATCATCAGGCACGTTATGAACAAGAACAGGCCCGCGACGATCCAGAAACGGCGACGCCGTGATGGTGGCCTTCGGACCTGTTGGGTCGCCTGCAGCCCCTCGGTAAGAGTCGGCGTGACCGATTGTGTCGTGGTCATCGTGCCACCTTCGATTCGCGGAACGTGTCACGGATGAACGGAAACAGCATGGTGAGGATCAGCAAGATCGTCAACACGCTGATCGCGCTGCCCAGACCGAGCTGCTCACTGCCCTCTCGGAAGGCGATGTTGTAGATATACAGCATGATCGACTCGTTGCCGATCTCCACCGCCTGGGGAGCCAACGGAATCAACTGGTCGAAGGTGCGCAAGACATCCATGATCGAGATCAGGGTGACGAAGAACAGCACACCTCGGATAGTGGGGATGATCACGTACAGATGGGATTTGAGAGAGCTGACACCATCGATCTTGGCCGCCTCGAGAATTTCGTTCGGCACTCCCTGCAGGCCGGCCAAGATGATCAGCATCGCAAATGGCAGTAGGTGCCAAACCGTGTCGAGAATGATCATGATTCGATTTGGCCAGACATCGGTGAACCACAGGATCTCGGCGCCGGTGAGACTACTGATCAAATAGTTGGCCACGCCACCGAAGTTGGTGTCGAACAGCCAGGAGAAGGCCGCGGCGCCGACGACATTGGGCAGCACATAGGAGACCAGCATGATGCCGAGGACGACCGGCCTCCACCGGCCGAGTTGGTTAATCAGAGTCGCGATGATATAGCCGAGTACCACCAGTGCCGCGGTGACGATGAGAGTCAAGCCAATGGTGAAGAGAACCGCACGGTGAAAGCGTGGATCGGTCAGGGCCGCTGTGTAGTTTTCTAGCCCGATGAATTCTCCAGGCGATCCGTACTCGACCTGTTGGAAGCTCCACACCATCGTGCGATACAGCGGGATCACCAACAAGCCCAACATGACGATCATGCTGGGAGCGACCAGCAGCGCGAACTCTCGTTTGCGCACGTCTGCCTCCTCGAGGATGGTGGGCGGGATGCCGCGATGGATCGTCGCGGAATCCCGACTTGGTCGACTAGTACTTCGCCATGACCTTCTCGGCGGCGGCCTGCATCTGTGCCGTGCCTTCGTCGATCGAGAGCTTGCCCAGCACGGTCTGGGCGATGAGTGAGATCACCGCATTCGACACATCGGGCGTGTACGGATAAGACTCAGGCGGCGTCGTCCCCTCGATCGACTCCATCGCGGCAGCCGCATAAGGTGAGCTCGCCTCGGTCATCATGCCTTTGCGAGCCGGGAAGGCTGCCGGGATGGATGCCTTCGAGGCTTCCTCGCTGACCGACGAAGCGATGAGCTCGAAGAGCAAATCTGGACTCTTGTCGGTGTTCGCCGGGAGGGACCAACCGTCGATCGACAGTCGGCTGTAGAGCGGCCCGCCGCTTTCGACGGCCGGGGGCGCGGCAAACGCGAACTTATCGAAGTACTTGCTGTTCTGCTCCTGGGTCAGGTCGTTCATCCGGCCCGAGAACATCACCGCGATGGCGGCGGTGCCGTTGAAAAGCTGCTGCTGGACCTTGGGTTGGTCGAACGTTGTCACCTGTGGGTCCATGTAGGGCAGCAAGGACTTCATCTCCTCGAAAGCCTGCTTCGACGTCGGCGTGTCGAGCTGAGGTTCCTTCGTCTTCGGGTCGACGTAGTCGCTGCCAAGCGAGTTGAGCGTGGCCTGGTAATGGGTCGCGATATCACCGGTGGCGAGGTAAGGCAGCGCGATCGGATACTTCATGTCGCCGGCGTCCTGGATCTTCTTGCCAGCCGCACGAAGCTCCTCGAAGGTCTTGGGTGCTGACAGGCCGTGCTTGTCGAAGACGTCCTTGCGATAGGCCATGACGAACATCTGTGCCTGCATCGGCAGTCCGTAGAGTTTGCCCTCGTAGCTCATCCCCTTGCGCATCGACTCATCGATCTGGTCCAGGCCATACTCCGCGGAGTACTTGGCGTACAAGTCGTCCAGCGGCTGCAGCTTCTGGGCTGCAGCATTCGGACCGATGATGAAGCCGTACGTCTCGATGATGTCGTAGGTACCCTTGTCGCCAGCCAGCGTCGCTGTCGTCTTCTGCACCTGGCCGGCGAAGTCGATCGGATCGTGCTTCACCGTAACGTTCTCCTTGGTGCAGCTCTTGACCATCGTGTTGGTGAATGGATCAACCGCCGAGGAGTTGTAGGCCAGCACGTTGATCGTGGTCGGTTCAGCCGGATTCTCGAAGTCACATTGGACTTCGGTCGCGGTCTGGGCGCCGGTGCGAGAGCCCGCTCCGCAGCCGACCAAGGCCATCGTCATCGCTACGGCAATAGCGCCGATGAGCGCTCTCGAATGAGGCCGGAATCGCATTGAATCTCCTTGTAGAGGGAATCGGCAGCGGACCACCGATTCAACGGTCCTTAGGCCAAGCTATACGTATGCATAATTGGTTAGGCGAGACTAACCTCACTGCTGTGTCCAGAATGTGACCTACTTACGGCCTGACGTCGGATTTGATCAGATCCAATCGGAGCTGTGCGCTGTCACGGTGCCCCACCAGACCCTCGAAGTCCGCGATCGTCACCACGGGCTCAGCCTGAGCCTCGGTCGCTTCCCGAACCGCCCGTTGATACGTCACCTGCTTCAAGTACCTGGTGACCGACAGACCGCCGGTGTAGCGCGCTCCCCGACCGGTGGGCAGCACGTGATTCGTGCCGGACATGCCCTTGTCCGCATAGGCCACCGTCGACCACTCGCCCAGGAAAAGCGAGCCGTAGTTGCGCAGGTTGTCCAGATAAAAGTCGAGATCGCGTGCCATGATCTCGAGGTGCTCCGGCGCCAGCAGATCCATAACCTCGACAGCGGTTTTCGGCGAGTCGACGACATAGATCGAGCCCCAATCTCGCCAGGCGGCTCCGGCTATCTCACGAGTCGCCAGACCTTCCAGTTGCCGTTCGATCTCGACCGCCACTTCGCGGGCCAACTCCTCCGAAGTAGTGACCAGGCAGGCCGGCGAGTTGGGGCCGTGTTCGGCCTGGGCTAGCAGGTCAGCAGCCACCATTGGAGCGGTGGCAGTTTCGTCGGCGATCACCGCGACCTCGGACGGACCAGCCAAAACATCGATGCCCACCTTGCCGTACAACTGACGCTTGGCCTCGGCAACATAGGCATTGCCAGCTCCAACGATCATGTCGGCCGGCGCTTCGCCCAGCAAGCCGAAAGCCATAGCGGCCAGCGCCTGGACGCCGCCGAGGGCAAAGATCCGTTGAGCGCCCGAAACGCGCGCGGCGTACAGCACCGCCGGGTGAGGCCGACCGTTCCGCGATGGCGGTGTGGCCGAAAGGACGTTCTGGACACCGGCTGCACGCGCCACGCCGACCGTCATGAAAGCGCTGGCCAGCAACGGGAAGCGGCCGGCCGGCAGGTAGGCGCCAACCGTGCTGACCGGTATGTACTTCTGCCCACAGACCACCCCGGGGATGACCTCGGCCTCGAAATCGTGAAGATGTTCCCGCTGCATGCGAGCGAACTGGTAAGTCCGCTCCGCCCCGGCATCGAGGGCCTGCCGCAGCGTCTCGGGCAAGTCAGCGGTCAAGGCATCGACGTCCTTGGGCGCGATCTCGAAGTCTTCGCCACCACTCCAGCCGTCCAGCCGTTCGGCATATCGACGAACTGCCACCAGCCCGTCCCGCTCGATCTCGATCAGCATGTCTGAAACTGTGGCAATGACCGCTGGATCGGACTGTGCTGCGACGTCCGGCCGATCCGGCTCCTTCACAATCGAAAGCGAGCCATCAACACGCCGCTTATCGCTGTCGGTGAGATGCATACGTATAACCTAAGCGCAGTGCATCGCTGAGGGCAAGATCGTGGCCTATCACGGGTGTGTCGGCCCTGGCATCGCCGAGGCCCGGCTGCGTCCGGTCAGCCATGCTGTGCGGACGAGTAGTTGGCTCTAGATCAGAGCTGAGAAGGTGCGGGGAGAGTTTTGCTCTAGTTGTCCACGTTTGTTGGCGTCCGCAGGCATCCCACGATCGTTTCACAGCGCAAAAAGAAGACTCGCGGACGCCAGAAGCGCCGTGGTGTGCCGGCACCTCCGGCACGAATCTCAATCGAGGGCCAGCGAAGCGTAAATAGCGGCTTGGACGTCGGCCGGGAATGAGCCCTTGCAGCCTTCGAGGGCGGTGTTGGTCAGACCCACGACGCTGAGCTCGGCCGCCGGATCGTAGAACCACGAATGTCCGTAAACCCCGCCCCAGGACAGTGTTCCCACATGGGCCGGTGACCCGGCCCGCTCGGCATCAATGAGGACCCCGGAGAGGAAGCCGAACCCCCAGCCTGGCTCCTCCTGCTCGCGGAGGCTGCCGACCTGGTTACGCGAAGCCAGCTGGACCGTCTCACGCGTCAGGATCGGGGCGCCGGTCCGCAGCGTCTCGAGGAATGTCATGAAGTCACCAGCAGTGCCAACCATGCCGCCACCCCCGGACTGGAAGGACCGCGGGTCAAAGGCACGGGCCGGCGAGAAGACGATGTCCTCGACGCGGTGCGGCTCCCCCATACGAACCGCGCGAGGGTTGCCATCGGCGTAGGGCACAGCCAGCCGCTCCGGCTTCCGCACAACAAACCCGCTGTCGAGCATGCGCAGCGGATCAGTGACATAGCTGGCCACCGCATCGGCCAAGGACGTGCCGCGTACGACGGCGATGATCGCTCCCAAGACATCGATGGCCATCGAATAGCGCCATGCCGACCCCGGCCAGAAGTACAGCGGCGCCGAAGCGATCCGGCGCAGGTTCTCCTGCATCGACATGCCCGGCTGGTCCAAGCCGCCCGACACACCCGCCGCCACGTAGGGATCGTCCGGGTCGAGCGTTGGATATCCGAGGCCGGCCGTATGGGTGAGGAGGTGCCGCACATTGATCCGCGGCGCGCTGCCATCGGGCAGGCGAGGTTCGAAGTCGGGCAGGAACCGTGTGACCGGATCATCAAGATCGAGCCCGCCACGCTCTATCAGGGCCAGCGCAGTGGCCGCCACCACCGGCTTAGTGAGCGAGGCCCATCGGAACACGGTGTCGAGTGCCACAGGAGTGGCGGCCTCGCGGTCTGCATAGCCGGCGGCGCGCGCATAAACAGGCTCGCCGTGCTCTCGCACAAGTACTACCGCGCCGACCACCCGGCCCGCCGCCAGCGCCTCGTCAACGACCGCATCAATTGCCTGCTGTAGTAGGGTCAGGCCGGCCGTGGAGTACCCCACACGGAAGAGGCTGCGCCGCCCCATAGTGTGGCGATTGCGGAGCGTGCCGCGTGGCACCGGAACGAGGGAGATCTGGTATGGCCGCGTTGGTGGTTGGTGTGCCGAAGGAAATCAAGGACAAAGAAGGTCGGGTCTCGGTCCAGCCTGACGGTGTCGCGGAGCTGGTCTATCACAACCGGGAGGTCCTGGTGCAGGCCGGAGCGGGGTCCGGCAGCGGATTCTCTGACGAGGAGTACGCCGCGGCCGGAGCCCGAGTTGTCGGCACCGCGGACGAGGTGTTCGCCGCCGGCTTGATCGTGAAGGTCAAGGAGCCCATCGCTGAGGAATATGACCGATTCCGCCCCGGCCAGCAGCTGTTCACCTACCTGCACCTGGCGGCCGACCGGCGGCTCACCGAGTTCCTCCTCGACCGGCGCATCGACTCGATCGCGTACGAGACCGTGCAG
>JAJTCL010000218.1 GCA_021323255.1 Propionibacteriaceae bacterium
GAGCAGTGGTGGAGCGGGTGGAAATCCAGCCGGATCCAACTGAGGACCTGCTGTGCTATGCACGCGGCAGGTACCGCTCTCTCACTTTGTAGCTTCGGCCTCTGTAGCCTCGGCGCCATGACCACGGTCCTGCTGATCCGCCACGGCCGAACCTCGGCGAACACAGCCGGGGTTCTCGTCGGGCGTACCTCAGGGGTCGGGCTGGATGCGACCGGTGTCCAGCAGGCCGCCGAGATGGCCACTCGCCTCACAGGTGTGCAACTGCGGGCGATCGTCACCTCGCCGCTACGGCGCTGCCGCCAAACGGCTCAGGCGCTGATCGCCACCCAATCAGACAGCTGCGCAATGGCTGTCGACCAGGGCCTGGTGGAGTGCGGGTACGGCGAATGGACCGGGAAGTCGCTCCGTGAGCTCAGCAAGGACAAGCTATGGGGCGCGGTCCAGCAACAACCTTCAGCGGTGCGATTTCCCGGCGGGGAATCAATGTCGGAGATGGCCACCCGAGCAGTCGCCGCCGTGCGTGCCTGGAATGAGCGAATCGAAGCTGAGCACGGAACTGATGCCGTCTGGGCCGCGGTGTCCCACGGAGACCCGATCAAGGCAGTATTGGCCGACGCACTTGGCATGCACTTGGACAGCTTTCAACGGATTGTGGTGGATCCAGCGTCCATCTCGATTGTTCGCTACACCGCAGCCCGCCCGTACGTGATCACCGCCAACTCCACGACGGTCGATCTGGCCAGTTTCCTGTCGCCTCCGCCCAAGAAGGCGCGCGCCAGGCGCCCGAAGTCATCCGACGATGCACCCGTGGGAGGCGGCTTGGGGGCTGCCGACGTGGCGCGGTGATCTCCCGTCGTGCGGCGGTATCCCTCCCGGAATGCTTTAGGAGCGCATTGCCGCACTGACTTACCCTGTAACGCATGGCGATTCTGGTGCACCGCTACGACGCGCCCGATCGGTTCGTGGCAGGGACAGTTGGTCAGCCGGGAGAACGCGCATTCTTCCTCCAGGCTCGGGAGGGAAATCGCATTACCAGCGTGGCCTGCGAGAAGCAGCAGGTTTCGGTGTTGGCCGAACATCTGGATCGGGTGCTCGACGAGGTACTCAGGCGGAGTGGAGGCGACGTCGATGTTCCGCCGGCAACGCGCAAGGCGCGCGATACCGATCCGCTGGATGCGCCGATCAACGAAGAGTTCCGGGTCGGCACCATGACCATCGCCTGGGATCCGAGCATCCACCGCATCGTCATCGAGCTGTTCTCCAATGTCGATGTTGAGGAGGAGGGCGCGCCTGAAACACCGGCGTCCAGCGCCGAGGAGTCCGACGAAATCGACGCTGACGAGGTCATCGTGGTCAAACTCACCCCCTCGTACGCTCGGGACTTCGTAGCGCGCGCTCAGGCTCTGGTGGCCGCTGGCCGACCGTCATGTCCGTTCTGCCTGCAGCCGATGGACCCGCATGGCCATATCTGCCCGCGGGCCAACGGCTACCGTCGGCCGCTGTTCGACTGATCCCGCTTTGACTGTCGATGATCTTGGTCCGCTGAGCGAGGAGGGCGACGCTCAGCGGTCACATCCCGCATTGACGGTTGAGCTGGGACAGGCAGAACTGCAGATCACTGGCCGTCTGCTGCAAGCGTCGAACGCCACGTTCCTGGCCGAATTGCTGGTGGACGGCGCACCGATCGAATGCGTGTACAAGCCGTTGGAGGGAGAGCGTCCGCTGTGGGACTTCCCGCACCGCACTCTCGGCTTCCGGGAGGTGGCTGCCTACCAGGTGTCTCGGATCGGCGGGTTCGACTGTGTGCCCGTCACGGTGCTGGCCGACGGCCCGTTCGGGCTCGGATCTCTTCAGGTGTGGGTAGATGTCGACGATGCCGCGACCGACAAACTAGTTGATCTTGTACCAAGCTCGGCCGTACCCAAGCAAGGCTGGTTTACCTCCGTGGAAGGCCTGGACGCGAACGATCGCCCGGTGTCGGTGATCCACGCCGACGTTGCGGACCTCCGGCTGCTCGCCGTCTTCGACGTCTTGATCAACAATGCCGATCGCAAAGGCGGCCACATTCTCTCCAGCGCCGGGCAGGTGTTTGGAGTTGATCATGGATTGAGTTTCCATACTGATCACAAGCTGCGGACGTTGTTGTGGGGTTGGGCCGGCTCAGAGCTGACACCGCGGGAGGTCGCCGCAGTAAGAAAAGCTCGTGATGAGGCTCCCGACCAGCTCAGCACGCTACTCAGTGATCGGGAAATTTCAGCGCTCGTACACCGTGCCGAGCTGCTGCTCAGCCGACGGCGGCTGCCGCGCCCACGCGGTGAATGGCCATCGATCCCCTGGCCCCCGTTCTGAGGATCGGCAGTCGCGCGCCCGGATAGGGTGACGCCATGCAGGCTTGGAGCTCCCGTCCGGTGCCTTCGCTTCCGCAGTCACCGGCCGCTCCTCCGCTCCAGGCCTTCGACACCGCCACGCAACAGGTGGTGCCCATCGGACCGAATACCGGATCGGCACGCATGTACGTCTGCGGCATCACTCCGTACGACGCGACCCATATTGGCCACGCCAACACCTATGTCGCTTTCGATCTGGTTCACCGGGTCTGGCGGGATCGGGGACTAGAGGTCAATTACGTGCAGAACGTGACCGATATCGATGATCCGCTGCTGGAACGCGCGGCTGACCTCGGTGTCGACTGGGCCGCTCTTGCAGAAGAGGAGACGCAGCTCTATCGGGAGGACATGGCGGCCCTGAACGTGCTGCCACCCCAGCACTATGTCGGGGCGGTCGAGTCGATGCCATTGATCGTGGATCTGATCGAGCAATTGCGACAGCGCCAGGCCGTCTATCCAGTGGACGACAGTGATTTCGAGGATCTGTACTTCGCACAGGCAAGTGATGCGGAGTTCGGGTCACTGTCGCAACTTTCCGAGGAGGAGGCTGTTGCGATCTTTGCCGAGCGGGGCGGCGATCCGGATCGAGCGGGCAAGAAAGCTCCGCTGGACTGCCTGGTGTGGCGGCACGCACGGACGGGGGAACCGAGCTGGCCTTCAGTGCTGGGCGCCGGACGGCCCGGGTGGCACATCGAGTGCACAGCCATCGCGCTGGACCGGCTCGGTGTCGGCTTCGATGTTCAGGCCGGGGGCAGCGATCTGATCTTCCCGCACCATGAGATGTGTGCTGCGCAAGGCCGGGTGGCCACCGACCAACCGTTCGCTCAGGCGTACCTGCACAGCGGCATGGTTGGCCTGGACGGAGAGAAGATGTCGAAGTCGAAGGGCAACCTGGTGTTCGTATCCTCCTTGCGTGCCTCAGGTGTGGACCCGATGGCAATCCGGCTCGCGTTGCTCGCGCATCACTACCGCGACGATTGGGACTGGACGGATGAGCTGTTGATCTCCGGTCAAGACCGTCTTGACCGATGGCGCGAGGCGGTCCGGCTCGATGCCGGTCTGAATGCCGACGAAGTACTAGCCACGATGCGTGCCGCTCTTGCTCACGATCTAGATGCGCCGGCTGCGCTGGCTGCAGTCGACGCGTGGGCAGGAGCCTCGGTTGCGATCGACAGCGACGATGCTGAGTCGCCAGCGCTGGTGGCTCGTGCCTGCGACGCCCTCCTCGGCGTAGCCCTCTGATCACCGTTCACTGACATGTCAGCGTGTAGGGCCGCCCAGGCGACCACTGAGGCTGACAAGTCGGAGTAGAGTGTGCGCGACGAGTTGAGACTCGCGCGTGTACCGGGGTCGGTGTAAGTCCGAACCGGCGGTGACAGTCCGCGACCCCTCTGTTTCCAGCAGAGGGTTGATGTGGTGAAACTCCACGACCGACGGTGAAAGTCCGGATGGGAGGTTCACGCGAGTGCTACGCGTCGTGCACCGTTGTACGGCGATGTGGCTCTTCCACCCCGGCATTCGTGCGACCGGATGAGTGGAGGGATCAATGGATCTCCAAGAAGTTCTCCTGCGGTTGCTACAAGCCGAGCTCCATGTCGGTTCGAGCGTCATTTTGTGGCGGGAGATCATCGGCAACGGGTTCGGGTTGGCAAGCGCTCTCCTGGGCATGTTTCGGAAGGTCGCCGCGTGGCCGGTCGGCATCGTGGGCAATGTCTTGTTGTTCACGGTCTTCGTCGGCACCGCCATCGGCGGCGCGTTCGACACACCCCAGCAGTTGGACCTGTGGGGCCAGGCGGGGCGTCAGGTCTTTTTCATCATCGTCAGCGTGTACGGCTGGGTGCGGTGGTACCAGTACCGGAAGGCACACGCTGAGGAGGGCGTCGGAGTACGCCCACGGTGGGCCGGCGCGAACGGTCGCCTGCAGCTGCTGGCGGGCGCGGTGGCTCTCACTACGATCTTCTACTTCGTGCTCAAGGCGTTGGGTTCCTGGGGTCCGCTGGCTGATGCGTGGATCCTGACTGGCTCCATTCTGGCCACATACGGCATGGCGCGCGGTTGGGTCGAGTTCTGGCTGATCTGGATCGCGGTCGACCTGGTAGGCGTGCCGCTGCTCTTGCTCGCCGGGTACTACCCGTCGGCGATCATGTACATCGTCTATGGCGGTTTCTGTGTGGTTGGTTTCGTGGCCTGGCTACGGATCGAACGTCGAGAGCGGGCTGAGAGGCCCCCGGAGGGCGTTGCCACTCCGGAGGTGGAAACCGTCGGCTGACCTCACGACCGTTCATTAGGCTGGCCGCCGTGCCAGCTGCCAAATCCTTTGACGGCCTCTTTGCTGAGCTCTCGGCGAAAGTTGCTGCTCACGACTCCAATTCCTCAACCGTTGCGCGCGTTGAGGCCGGCGTACACGAGATCGGCAAGAAGGTCGTCGAGGAAGCGGCTGAGGTGTGGATGGCCGCCGAATTCCAGTCAAAGGACCAGGCAGCCACTGAGATCAGCCAGCTGCTGTACCACATCCAGGTGTTGATGCTCGCCCTTGATCTTGACCTCGAAGACATTTACGACCGTTTATGATTGCCCCACCTAAGATGAGGCCGTGAATTCGACCCTGCCCGGCATGGAGAAGCCGCTGATCAAGGTGGCCGTGCCCAACAAGGGATCATTGTCCGAACCTGCGGCAGAGATGCTGCGGGAGGCTGGTTACGCGCAACGCACGGGCGGGGAGCTAGCGCTCCTCGACGAAGTCAACGGCGTGGAGTTCTTCTATCTGCGCCCGCGCGATATCGCCGTCTATGTCGGTGAGGGCACCCTCGACGTCGGCATCACC
>JAJTCL010000219.1:0-457 GCA_021323255.1 Propionibacteriaceae bacterium
TGTCTCGCTCGCGGCCGGTCCAGAGGCGGTAGCCGCCGCCCTGATCCGCATCCTGCGCTTCCAGCAATCCCTCAAAAAGTGACGCCAGACCCACCCCACTTCGGCGTGTCGGCGCCTGAGGGTCCAGCTGGGGTGTGGTTCTGAGGGAATCCGGGCTCAAAGAGATAGGACATACGATTGGTTTTCTCGTGTCCGGAGCCAGGGCGGTACTTTGGGTTTCGGCTGGCCGGTACCGCCCACAAGGAGGAGCCGAACAGTCGGGTCATGGGCACTGCTCACGCGACTGACGCTCGCAGTGCCGAAGGATCCGCTCGCCACACGCGGCGAGCCGGAGCCACACCAATGCCTCGGGGGGCACGGGGGTCGTCCCCCGGAACCAGCAGAGCCCCGGAGGGTGGTGGTACCACCCAGCGCGGTGATCCCGCACCGGGACCGATGAGATGCGGAACCACCGCAT
>JAJTCL010000219.1:464-10411 GCA_021323255.1 Propionibacteriaceae bacterium
GGGGGTCGTCCCCCGGAACCAGCAGAGCCCCGGAGGGTGGTGGTACCACCCAGCGCGGTGATCCCGCACCGGGACCGATGAGATGCGGAACCACCGCATCCGGTGAGGAGAGGATGCACCCGTGAGCGACATCAGCGGTGCGAGCGGAGAGGTCGAGCTGGTCCAGCTGCTTACCCCGGAAGGCGAGCGGCTGGAACACCCTGAGTACTCCTTCAGCGGCGACGACGATCAAATCAAGAACTTCTATCACGACATGGTGTTGACCCGTCGGGTCGATGCTGAGGCAACGGCGCTACAGCGCCAGGGCGAACTAGGGTTGTGGGCTTCCTGTCTAGGTCAGGAGGCAGCCCAGGTCGGCTCCGGACGCGCTCTCGGCAAGCAGGACTTCGTCTTCCCTACCTATCGAGAACACGGTGTGGCCTGGTGCCTGGGCGTGGACCCGCTGCACCTGCTGGCCCTTTTTCGTGGAATTGATCTTGGTGGCTGGGACTCCCAGCAGAGCCGATTCCATCTCTACACAATCGTCATCGGCGCGCAGACGTTGCACGCCACTGGTTACGCAATGGGGGTGGAACGCGACGGCCTCGTCGGCACCGGCGATCCGGATCGCGACATGGCGGTAGTCTGCTACTTCGGCGACGGCGCCACCAGCGAGGGCGACGTCAGTGAAGCTTTCATCTTCGCCAGTTCCTATAACGCTCCTATCGTTTTCATCTGCCAGAACAACCAGTGGGCGATCTCCGAACCGATCGAGCGGCAGTCGCGAATTCCGTTGTATCGCAGGGCTTCCGGCTTCGGATTCCCGGGCGTCCGGGTCGATGGCAATGACGTGCTTGCGGTATACGCGGCCACCACAGCGGCTCTGGAGCGAGCGCGCAGCGGCAGCGGCCCATCCTTGATCGAGGCCTACACCTATCGCATGGGCGCCCACACCACCTCAGACGATCCAACGAAATACCGGCTCGCCGACGAGCTCGAGCACTGGCGGCTGAAGGATCCGATCGAGCGGGTCCGGGCGTACCTGAGGCGAAGCGGCAGTGGCGACGACCCCTTCTTCGCCGACGTGGAGGCCGAGGCCTCCGACTACGCAGCCGACCTCCGAGCCCGCTGTCTCGCTCTTCCCGATCCGGAGATGCTGGATTTCTTTGATTGGGTGTACGCCGAGCAAACCACCCATCTGGCTGAGCAGAAGGCACATTACGCCGAGTACCTCGCGACGTTCGAGGACGTAAGTCAGGCGCCTGTCGACGGGCTTGCACCGGCTCAATCCGCATCCGGAAGACAACCCCAGCCGGCATACCCCAGAGGCGTGCACTGATGATCACGCTGACCATGGCGAAGGCGCTCAATGCGGGCATGCGCAGGGCCCTGGAAGCCGATCCCAAAGTAGTGATTGCCGGCGAAGACGTGGGCAAGCTTGGTGGCGTCTTTCGAGTAACCGAAGGCTTGCAGAAGGATTTCGGCGAACATCGGGTGATCGATTCACCACTTGCGGAATCCGGCATCGTCGGCACCGCTGTGGGCATGGCGCTGCGGGGCTACCGGCCGGTGTGCGAAATCCAGTTCGACGGCTTCGTTTACCCGGCGTTCGATCAAATCGTCAGTCAGCTCGCGCGGCTGCACTACCGATCACGAGGGCTGTTGCAGATGCCGATCGTGATCCGAGTCCCCTACGGCGGTGGCATCGGAGCCGTCGAGCATCACAGCGAATCCCCCGAGGCCTACTTCTGCCATACGCCGGGCCTGAAGGTGGTGACCTGTTCCGATCCGGTCGACGCGTACTGGATGATCCAACAGGCCATTGCCTCAGACGACCCGATCATCTTCTTCGAACCCAAGCGGCGCTATCACGAACGGGCGGAGCTGGACGAGTCACTGGCTCCGGCGCCGTTGCACTCCGCGCGGGTGGCTCGACCCGGAACCGATGTCACGTTGATCGCGTACGGACCAATGGTCAAGACCTGCCTGGACGCGGCTGAAGCCGCCGCCGAGGAAGGTCATCAGCTTGAGGTCATCGACCTCCGTACGCTGTCGCCGCTGGATATGGCGGTGGTATACGAATCGGTGCAAAAGACCGGCCGGGTGGTCACGGTGCACGAGGCCCAACTGAATCTCGGGTTGGGTGCTGAGCTTGCCGCGCGCATCACCGAGCAGTGTTTCTACTCACTGGAAGCACCAGTGCTGCGGGTGGGCGGTTTTGACATCCCCTATCCACCGAGTCGCGTCGAGGAGGAGTATCTTCCTGATCTTGATCGGGTTCTCGACATGGTCGATCGCTCGCTGGCGTACTGAGTGGAGGGGCTGCCATGGCGTTGCACACATTTCGACTGCCAGATCCTGGCGAGGGACTACTCGAGGCGGACATTGTCACCTGGCGAGTCGCGGTCGGCGATCAGGTCAAGATCAATGACATCCTGGTCGAGGTCGAGACCAGCAAGTCGCTGGTCGAGCTGCCAACACCGTACGCCGGTACCGTGACCGAGCTCTTGGTCAACGAAGGCGACACGGTTGATGTGGGTACACCGATCATCTCGATCGACGACGGGCTGGATGCGCAACCGCCGGCGGAGCCCAACGGCGACGGCAGCGAGGCGCAGGTGCCGAACCTGGTCGGCTACGGCCCGCGCAGCGCGACAGCCAAACGCCGCCCACGGCGTGGCACCGGGGATGGACCGGTTGAGACGCACGATCAGATTGCAGACACCTTCTCCACCTACGCCCCGGTATCGCGACGCGCCGACGACCGGGAGCCATTGCAGGCTGAACAGGATGCGCCGACTGGCGCCCCACTGCCCGGACCTGGTAAGACGGCGCCCGCGGGCACCCCCTCTGGGGGCGCGGTACTCGCCAAGCCGCCGGTGCGCAAGCTGGCCAAGGACCTCGGTGTTGATCTTGGAAGCCTGGTCGGAACCGGGCCTGGTGGAGTGATCACTCGGGACGACGTGACGGCGGCGAGCAAGGCCGCCGAGCAGATCAGCACTCCGGTGGCAACTCGGGCGGCGAGCGAGGACGTGCGAATCCCGATCAAGGGAGTACGCAAGTCGACGGCGGATGCGATGGTGCGCTCGGCATTCAGCGCACCCCATGTCTCGGTCTGGTTGGACTGCGACGTAACAGCCACCATGCAAATCGTGGAGCGGCTGAAGAGTCGGCGGGAGTTTGTTGATCTACGGGTGTCCCCACTCGTGATCGTTGCCAAGGCAGTGTGCCTGGCACTGCGGCGTACCCCAGAGCTCAACTCCCTCTGGGACGAGGCGGCCCAACACATCGTGCTCAAGAGTTCGATCAATCTCGGGATCGCCACCGCAACTCCACGCGGCCTGCTGGTGCCGAACATCAAAGGCGCTGGGTCGCTCAGCCTGGTCGAGCTGGCGGCTGCCATCCAAGACGTAGTGACAACGGCGCGCGACGGCAAGACTCAGCCTCCGGACATGGCAGGCGGCACCTTCTCCATTACCAACATCGGGGTGTTCGGTGTTGACGCGGGCACCCCAATTCTCAACCCAGGGGAGTCCGGCATCTTGTGCTTGGGCCAGATCAGTCGCCGGCCGTGGGTCGTGGGCGATGGAGCGGAGGAGCGGATTGAACCGCGCTGGGTCACCACCCTGTCGGTGTCCTTCGACCATCGGCTCGCTGACGGCGCCCAGGGTTCGACCTTCCTCGCCGACGTCGCTGCCATACTCCGCGACCCGGCCCTTGCCCTCCTCTACTAACGCCGACTGCTCCGCAACATCCCACGCAGCGTGGGATACTCACGCGCCTGTGAGGGATACTCGCGCGGCCGATCAGAATGGCGGCTAGGAGGATACGAGCTCTTTGTCGCTGACCGGACGACCGGAGTCGACGAGGTCTTGGAGGATGTCGCCGTCATCCCACTGGTTCACATTCAGCGCAGCCGCCACGCCACCGTCCCGGAGCCAGAACGCCGTGAACTCCCGGGATGCCAGATCCCCGCGCACCACGAGCCGGTCCTTTGCGGGGTCGGCGAACCCGCGATACTCGCAGCCGAGATCGTACTGGTCGGAGAAGAAGAACGGCCGCAACTGGTACGGAGCTTCGGCGCCCAGCAGGTTGCCCGCGACGTGCAATCCCTGATCCTTGGCGTTGGCCCAGTGCTCTACACGAACCCGGTGCCGATACTTCGGATGATCATGGGCCGCCACATCGCCGGCGGCGTAGATGTCGGGATCGGAGCTGCGCAAAGTGGCATCGACAGTGATCCCGCCATCGGCCAGGTCGAGACCGGCCGCGTCGGCGAGGGCGATGTTAGGTGCAGCGCCCACCCCGATCAATATGGTGTCCGCCGGTATGGAATGACCGCCTTTGATCAGAACCGCTGAAGCCGTGCCCTGGCCAGCGAAACCTTTGACGCCGGTACCCAACCGCAGGTCCACACCATGATCACGATGGAGCGCGGCGAAGGTGGCGCCGATCTGCTCACCGAGGACCAGGAGTAGGGGCTGAGACCGCGGCTCGACGACGGTCACGTTGGCACCGCGCTGCCGGGCGGCGGCCGCGGCCTCACAGCCGATCCAGCCGGCTCCCACGATCACCACATTGGCACCGTCGGTGAACCGCTCACGGAGCGCAAGGGACTCCTCGAGTGTCCGCAGCGTGAGTAGGCCGTCCAACTCTGAGCCGTGTACGTCCAGTCGCCGTGCCGAGGAACCGGTTGTGATGAGCAGCTTGTCGTACGGGTACTCATGGCGACTTGCGACAACGACCTTGCGGTCCCGGTCAATCCGGGTCGCCATCGTGCCGAGACGTAGCGAAATGCCCTTCTCTGCATACGTCGCTTCGTCGGCAACCCAGTCAGGTTCATCCCGTTCCCCCAGCAGCAACGCCTTGGATAGCGGTGGTCGCTCGTAGGGGAGTTGGCTCTCCTCTCCGATCAGCGTCAGCTCGCCTTGGTATCCCTGATCTCTGAGCGCGATGGCGGCCGTGGCTCCGGCCAGTGAGGCTCCGATAATGACGATGCGTGAGAGCTGCGAGCGCTGGGACTGGGTCATGCGCCAATCGTCCCTCTCGGCTGGCTTCGAGGCGCTACCGGGCTAACACGTGAGAAGACCGGGTCGCCCAGGTGAGGTCAAAAAGCCGCCTCAGGGAGGTCCATGACGCTGAGATCGGTGGCTTCAGCAATGGCGCGCTCGGCTGTCAGCTTGGGCAGCACCGTACGCGCAAACCAGCGGCCCGAGGCGACCTTGCCCCCGGAGCAGTAGCCAGGCACAGAGCACGTCGCCCAGCGCCATCAGCAAGCGCGTGGTATTCAGGCCGACCTTGTAGATGTTGCGCGCATCCCCAATTCTTGGAGCTGCTCGCGCATCGCGCGCTTTGGATCCGCCTACTTCGTCACACAGCTCGCCGCTGGGGCTGGTGCTCGCTTCGCTCACGCGATTTGATGGGTCGCTCGCAGAGGAAAGCGGCTCACGCTGTGCGCTACCGACGCTCGCAGCTGTGTGCGGCGGGCTGGAAACTGACGCACGAAGATCGTTGATCATCGTTGCCACGATTGCCCCGACGTCGTCCAAAGCCTGTCTTAGCAAGCCTCGTTCATCTTTGAGCTGACCATTCCCACCTCCGGCGGCTATCCAGTCACTGATCTGCGCCGAAAGATCACCAAGGGCGCGACCTTGATCCTTGACGATCTTGCGGAAGAACAGATCCTGCGCCTGGATCGCGGTGGTGCCCTCATAAAGCGTGTCGATCTTGGCATCTCGGACGTATTGCTCGATCGGATAGTCGGTGAGGAAGCCGGAGCCACCGAAGGTCTGCAGCGACTCCGTACCGAGCAGCACCCAGGATCGCTCCGAGCCGTAGCCCTTGACAATCGGGAGCAGGAAGTTGTTCAGCCGCTGGGCCGCATCGTCGACGGTGCCGTGCGCCCGGGCGATGGCGTTCCGGTCCTGGATCGTCGCGGCAAAGAGCAGCAACGCGCGCAATCCCTCCGTGAAGGACTTCTGCGTGATCAACGAACGCCGCACATCAGGATGATGAGTGATCGTCACCCGCGGCGCGGTCTTGTCGGCAGCCTGGGTGAGATCAGGTCCCTGGACTCGCGTCTTGGCGTACTCCAGGGCGTTGAGATAGCCGGTGGACAAGGTGGCGATTGCCTTGGTGCCCACCAGCATCCGCGCGTGTTCGATCACGTGGAACATCTGCGCGATGCCGTCATGCACCTCGCCCAGCAGCCAGCCCTTGGCGGGCACGCCGGCGCCCCCGAAGGTCAGCTCGCAGGTCGTGGAGACCTTGATGCCCATCTTCTTTTCCAGGTTGGTGGCAAAGACTCCGTTGCGCGCACCGGTCAGCTCACCGGTCTCAAGATCAAAGTGGAACTTGGGCACGAGGAACAGCGACAGCCCCTTGGTGCCCGGGCCACCGACTCCTTCGACGCCCTGCGGCCGAGCAAGCACCAGGTGAATGATGTTCTCGGTCAAGTCATGCTCAGCCGCAGTGATGAAGCGCTTGACGCCCTCGATGTGCCATGTGCCATCGGGCTGCGGAATCGCCCGGGTCCGTCCAGCGCCGACATCGGAGCCCGCGTCCGGCTCGGTCAGCACCATGGTGGCACCCCACTGACGCTTGATCATGATCTCGGCGATGCGGCGATCCCGTTCGCTGCCCACAGCCCAAACCATGTACGCGAACTTGGGCCCAGCTGAGTAGAGCGCGGTGGATGGATTGGCGCCGATGTTCAGCTCACACATCGCCCACTGCACCGACGGAGGAGTCAGCTGACCACCGAGCTCAGCCGGCAGTTCGAGTTGCCAGGCTCCGGAGTCCATGAGGGCACGGAAGGACTTTTTGAGCGACTCCGGCACCGTGACCGAGTGCGTCTTCGGATCGAAGACAGGCAGATCCACATCGGTGAAAGACTCGCCGAGCTTGGTTCGAGCAAGGTGATCGGCTTCAGCAAGTATCGCCGAGACGGTCTCCCGATCGAGGTCGGCGTACGGCTCGGAGCCGAGGATCGCTTCCCGCCCGAGCACCTCGAAAAGGTTGAACTCGATATCGCGGACATTGGACTTGTAATGACTCATCCGGCACCTCGATGGACAAGTTACTTCTCAGTAACATCCATTATGCTACTCGTCGGTAACCAAGCAAGCTGCGAGCCGAAAAACGCGCGACCGTCGCACGGAGCCAGGCTGGTTCACGAGCGTCAGCCTCGGCGAGCGGAGCGAGCAATGGACACCGGGCGAGCCGTTCCTTCCGCTGAGAGCGACGACGCCGGCGGCAACCCAGCGAACATCGCCGCGAGCGGAAGCGAGCAATCAAAAGAGCGCGATGCGCGAGCAGCTGCAAAAGCAGGACTGTGTCCCAGCGGCTAGATTGACTGACGAGGCGACCCGCACAGCAGCAATGGAGGATCCATGCGCAGGTCCCAGGAGCACGACGAGACCAAGATTGACATATCCGAGGCGCACGACCGTGCGGCTGGGATTCCCGGTGTGACTGTGGCCCTGAAACGCTCGATGCAGCACATGGGGCCGAGGCGGTCCGCGCGTACCTTGCGCAACCTCAATCAAGTCGACGGCTTCGATTGCATGAGTTGTGCCTGGCCGGACCCGGATCCTGGCCAGCGGCACACGGCCGAGTTCTGTGAAAACGGCGCCAAGGCGGTCGCAGAGGAAGCCACGACGACGCGGGCGACTCCGGAGTTCTTCGCCCACCACAGCATCGCCGAGCTTGACCGGCACAGCGAGCACTGGTTGGGCCAGCAGGGCCGGATCACTCACCCGATGATCAAGAAACCGGGAGCAGCGCATTACCAGCCCATCGAATGGGACGCAGCGTTCCAGCTCATCGGAGAGCAGCTCAACTCACTGACCAGTCCCAACGAAGCGATCTTCTACACCTCGGGTCGCACCTCGAATGAGGCAGCGTTTTGCTACCAGCTGTTCGTGCGTGCGTACGGCACCAACAACCTGCCTGATTGCTCCAACATGTGCCACGAGTCGACCAGCGTCGCTCTGGCTGAAACGATCGGGATCGGTAAGGCGAGCGTCACGCTGCACGACGTCCATGCCGCGCAGCTGTTGATCCTGGCCGGCCAGAATCCCGGAAGCAACCACCCGCGGATGTTGTCCGCGCTGGAAACCGCCAAGCGGCAGGGTGCCAAGATCATTGCCGTCAATCCGCTGCGGGAGGCCGGATTCGTCAACTTCCGCAACCCGCAGAAGGCGCGCGGGCTGATTGGTCGAGGCACCGATCTAGCCGATCTGCATCTTCAGCTCAAGATCAACGGCGATTTGGCGCTCTTCCAGGCATGGGGAGCGCTGCTGCTGGAGTGGAACGCCCTTGATCATGACTTTATTGCGCGTCATACACGTGGTTTCGAGAGCTGGCGAGCACACCTGTCCACACTCGACTGGGATCTGGTGGAGGCGACCACCGGGCTCTCCCGCGAGGAGATCACCGAGGCGGCAAAGCTGCTTCGCGACTCCAAGCGGACGGTGTTCTGCTGGGCCATGGGCCTGACCCAGCACCACAACGCCGTCGCCACCATCTCCGAGATCGTCAATCTGGCCTTGGCCCAGGGCAACATTGGCAAGCCAGGTGCCGGGCTACTCCCGGTACGCGGTCACTCGAATGTGCAAGGTGACCGCACCATGGGAATTTGGGAGCGGCCGCCGGCTCACTTCCTTGATCGCCTGGGATCCGAGTTTGGCTTCGAGCCGCCGCGTGAGAATGGCTACGACACGGTGGACGCGATCCGTGCGCTGCGCGATGGACAGGCCAAGATCTTCATCGGCCTCGGTGGGAACTTCGTACAGGCTGCTCCTGACACCGAGGTGACGGCTGCAGCGCTCCGCCGCGCCCAGCTCACGGTGCATGTCTCGACCAAGATCAACAGATCGCACCTGACCTGCGGCACTACAGCGTTGATCTTGCCGACGCTGGGGCGTACCGAGATCGATATACAGGCGAGCGGCCCGCAGTTTGTCTCGGTGGAGGACTCGACATGCTCGGTCCACGCCTCGCGGGGTCCGCTGCCTCCAGCCAGTCATCAGCTGCGCTCGGAGGTGGCAATCGTCACCGGACTCGCCGCGGCCACGTTGGGTAGTCGCTACGGCATTGACTGGCAAGGAATGCGTGGCAACTATCGCCAGATCCGCCGTCACATCGCGCGCGTCGTGCCGGGTTGTGAGAGCTATGAGGTGAACGTCTCTCGGCCTGGCGGGTTTGTGATGCCGCATCCGCCCCGAGACTCACGTACCTTCCCGACCAAGTCCGGGCGCGCCGAGTTCACGGTGTCGACAATTGCGGCCCTGCAGGTGCCGCCTGGGCATTTGATCTTGCAGACCGTGCGCAGTCATGATCAGTTCAATACCACCATCTATGGTTTCAGCGATCGCTACCGCGGCATCGAGCGAGGTCGGCGGGTGGTGTTTGTCAACCCACAGGACATCGAGGAGCTCGGCTTCCACGATGGCGACCTCGTCGATCTGGTAACGCACTGGGAGGGCGATGATCACCTCCGCCGGGCGCACGCCTTCCGGATCGTGGCATATCAGACTCCCCGGGGGTCGGCAGCGGCCTACTATCCCGAGACCAATCCACTGGTTCCGCTCGACTCGACGGCATTGGGCAGCAATACCCCGACCTCGAAGTCGGTGATCATCCGGCTGCAGCAGGCAGCAACCGGCCACTCGGCGGATCCCGAGCCGCTTCACTTGTCCTGATCTTCCCGAGCTGCGAGCGACGAAGACGGCGGCGACCCAGCGAACATCGCCGCGAGCGGAGCGAGCAATCGAACCGAGCGCGATGCGCGAGCAGCTGAAGAATCCAGCTGCGAGCGTCGGGAATCGCGCGCCGGCGCACGGAGGAGAAGGGAGCGGAGGCGTTCTTTCCTCTGCGAGCGACGACGACGGCGGCGGATTCAAAGCGCGATGCGCGAGCAGCTGAAGAAGGGTGCCACTAGCGTTCGGTGACATGAGTGATCACGC
>JAJTCL010000008.1 GCA_021323255.1 Propionibacteriaceae bacterium
GCGGTGTGCAGCACCGTGTCACGCCGCTCAGGATCGTCGCCGAGCTTCCATGGCTCGGTGTCTGAAAGGTACTTGTTTGCTGCGCCAACCAGCCGCATGGCTTCGGTAATGGCCAGCTTGAACCGGTTCCGCCGCAGCAACGCGCCCACGGTGTCGAATGCCTCGCCAGAGGTGCGCAACAGCTCATGATCAACATCCAGGAGTGTGCCCGGTGCCGGGATTGCTCCGTTGTTCCGGTACGCCATGGAGATCGAGCGGTTCACCAGGTTGCCCCACTCATTGGCCAGCTCGAAGTTGGTGCGGCGCACAAACTCATCCCAGGTGAAGTCGCTGTCGGTGGTCTCCGGGCCGGCGACAGCGATGAAGTAGCGCAAGGCATCGGGCCCGAAATCACGCAGGAAATCGCCGACGTAGATCACCCTGCCGCGGCTGGTGGAGAATTTCGAGCCACTCATGGTCAGGTATTCGCTCGAGACGATCTCGTCAGGCAGGCGGAGCTCACCGAGCGGCCCGACCGTGCCGCCATGATCACCTTCGCCGTTGTGCCCGAGCAGGATTCCCGGCCAGATCACCGTGTGGAAGACGATGTTGTCCTTGCCCATGAAGTAGTAGCCGCGCGCCTCAGGGTCGATCCACCATTGCTGCCAGGCGTCCGGATTGCCGGTGCGCCGCGCCCACTCAACCGACGCCGAGAGGTAACCAATCACGGCGTCGAACCAGACGTAGATCCGCTTCATCGGTTGGTCACGCCAGCCCTCGAGCGGTACTGGCACGCCCCAATCCAGGTCGCGTGTGATGGCTCGTGGCCTGAGATCCTTCAGCAGGTTCTGGCTGAACTTCAACACGTTAGGACGCCAGTCGGTACGCGATCCCAGCCACTTCCCGAGGGAGCCTGCTAGCGCCGGAAGGTCAAGGAAAAAATGCTCGGTCTCGATGAACTTGGGCGTTTCCCCATTGATCCGCGATTTTGGGTTGAGCAGGTCGATGGGGTCGAGTTGGTTGCCGCAGTTGTCGCACTGGTCGCCGCGCGCGCTGGGGTAGCCGCAGATCGGGCAGGTGCCCTCGATGTACCTGTCCGGCAATGTTCGTCCGGTGGACGGGCTTACCGCACCCATCGCGGTCTTGGGTACCACGTAGCCGTTCCGGTGCAGGCCCAGGAACAGATCCTGAACAACGGCATAGTGGTTGCGGGTGGTGGTCCGGGTGAAGAGGTCGTATGACAGACCGAGGCTGCGCAGATCCTCCACGATCACCCGGTTGTACTTGTCGGCCAGCTCGCGGTTATCCAGACCCTCCAGCTCGGCCTGGACCAAGATGGGCGTGCCGTGCTCGTCGGTTCCCGAGACCATCAAGACCTCGTGGCCACTCATCCGCATGAATCGCGCGAAGATGTCGGAGGGAACCCCGAAGCCTGAGACGTGACCGATGTGGCGAGGGCCGTTTGCATAAGGCCATGCCACTGCGGTCAGGACGCGCGAAGTCATGGGCTAAACCCTAGCCGGGGCGCGACAGGGACCGGTCTGATGTTCATCTGGGGTTCGCTCTATCCAGCCGTCGCGATGCGCTGCACGAGCGCCTTGCGGACGCCGTACGCCGCGAAGACGCTTTTTGCGGCGTTGATCCCGAGCCTGCGCACGTCGTCAAGCGAGTAGTCAAACGCCTCACCGAGCAGCGCGAACTCCCTGGTCAAGGTTGTTGCACTCATCAGCCTGTTGTCGGGATTGACCGTTACGCGAAAACCAAGGCGGTCCAAACGATGGATCGGATGCGCCTCGATCGAGGGCACTGTGCCGGTCTGCACATTGGACGAAGGGCACATCTCGAGTGGAATCTGTTCGTTGAGCAGGTATCCGGCGAAGTCCCCGAGCACCGCGTCACCCGCATCGTCTTGCTGAATGTCCTCGATGATCGCGACACCGTGACCAATCCGGTTGGCGCCGCAGACCTTCACCGCCTCGCAGATGGATTCCCAGCCATCGGCTTCGCCGGCGTGAATCGTGTAGTACGCGCTGTTGCGCCGCAGCAACTGAAAGGACTCCAAAAACCGCGACGACGGATAGCCGTTTTCCGGGCCGGCTAGGTCGAAGCCGGCGACTCCGTGGTCGCGATAGCTCAGGGCCAGTTCGGCGACATCGCGCGTCGGCTCCGCCTGCCGCATCGCAGTGAGCAATTGCCGGACCTCGATATCCTGCCCGCGCGCCCGACACCTCGCCATTCCCTCGGCCAGGCCGTCGCGGACGGCTTCGACAGACTGCCGCAGCGTCAAGCCTTCCCTCAGATGCTGTTCCGGTGCCCAGCGCGCCTCCCCATAGATGACTCCATCGGCGGCCAGATCCGCTACGAACTCGGCGGCCACCCTTCGCAGATTCGCCGCTGTCTGGGTGACTGCGATGGTCTGATCAAATGTCTCCAGGTAACGCGCCAAGGATCCCGAGTCGGCCGATTCGGCAAACCACCGACCAAGATCATCAGCGTTGTCGGCCGGCAGCCTGTGCCCGCTGTCGGCCGCCAGTTCGATGATCGTCTGCGGCCGCAACGCGCCATCAAGATGATCATGCAGCGATACCTTCGGAAACGCCTGCAGCGTTTCCAGGTCGAGGCTCACGACGGGCGACGTGCCAGGTCGGCCGGCCCGTAGGCCTGGGGCAGCACGGCACTCATCGGAAGGATCCCGGCTGGTGTGTCGACCAGGCACTCGGCACCGCCCTGCTCCCAGAGCAGTTGACGGCAGCGACCGCATGGCATCAGCACCGACCCCGTTCCGTCGACGCAGGCAAATGCCACCAGCCGCCCCCCGCCACTGGCATGCAGCGCCGAGACCAGACCACACTCGGCGCACAGGGTCGCGCCGTACGCAGCGTTCTCGACGTTGCAGCCGGTCACCACCCGTCCGTCTTCGACCAGCGCCGCCGCACCCACCGGGAAGCGAGAGTACGGCGCATAGGCATGCTCGCTGGCCTTTCGTGCTGCGGCACGCAGTTGCTCCCAGTCGACGGTTACCGGCCCTTCGACAGACTCAGGGCTCATCTGGACAGGCTCAGGGGACATTGTTCTCACTACTACTCGAACGGAATGCCGTCGGCTGCCGGCGGTCTGACGCGACCTACCAACCCGCTACGGCGATGATCTTGGCGACGTACGGGGCTCCTGATGAGGAGTCGGCATCAATCCTGCCGTAGCAGTCCGCGCCTAAATCGCCGGGCGCTCGAAAGTGGTCGCCACTCCGGCAAGAACCTTGACGCCGACCGGGATGCATCTCTCGTCGACGACGAAGTTCGGCTGGTGGATGTCGGGGCAGATCTCGCCCGGGGTTCGGACGCCCAGACGTCCTAAGGCACCGGGAACCTGCTGCAACATCCAGGAGAAGTCTTCTCCACCGAGGGACTGCTCAGTCGCCGTCACCGAATCCGGCCCGAGCATCTCTTCGGCTGCCCGTGTCAGTCGGCGTACACCGCGCGCATGGTTGACGGCGGGAGGCACTCCTTCGGTGACGGCTACGTCCACCTCGACGCCGAATGGCCTGACGATCTCGGCGGCTAGCTCGGGGATGAGCTGCTTGGCCAGCTGCCAGCCGGCGGCATCCAGCGCCCGCAGCGTCCCGACAATCTCCCCAGTGCGAGGGATGGCATTCGCTACTGAACCGGAATGCATGGACCCCCACATCAGCGAGACTCCGCTGCGCGGATCGATCCGTCGAGACAACAAGAGCTGGGTCATGGTCGCCAAGGCGCCGAGCGCCCCGATGATGTCCTGCGTCAGCTGCGGCCGCGACGTGTGACCGCCGGTCCCGCTCAGGCTGATGTTCACCTGGTCGACTGCGGAGGTAATCGGTCCGACCTTGAGGGCGATCTGGCCAACATCGGTTCGCGGGTCGCAGTGCAGCGCGTAGATCTCGGTAAGGTCGTGCAGCACGCCACCGTCGATCGCGTCGAGTGCTCCACCGGGGCTGGTCTCCTCTGCGGGCTGAAAGATCAGCCGGACCCCTCGGGGAAGCAGATCGAGGTCACGGAGCCGGGACAAGACGATGCCGACCCCGAGCAAGATCGCCGTGTGCACATCGTGCCCGCACGCGTGGCACACTCCAGGGTTCTTTGAGGCATAGTCGACAGCCTTGCCGTCGGGAATAGTCAGCGCATCAATGTCGGCCCGCAGTCCCACCAGGCCGGTGGAGTCGTCGAAGCCGCCCGGCAACACATCGCAATAGGCACCGGTACCAATCGGAAGCACCTTCGCGACAAGTCCGGACCGCTCCAGGTGGTCGACGATCAGCGCAGTGGTGCGATGCTCGTGATTCCCGATTTCCGGGTGGGCATGAATATCGCGCCGGATAGCAATGAGGCGCTCATTCAGAGCGCCTGCAATGCGTACGATCTCGGCGCGTCGGGCTGCGTCACGGTCGGCTTCTGGCATCGCGTTCAGTCTTTCACCCCGAGCAGGTGAAGGTCGGAAGGCGTTCCGAGTCGTAACAAGACGGTCATGCTTTTGGGCGGTATACCCCCCAAACATCACGCAACGCATCACAAACCTCGCCAACCGTAGCTCGCAACCGCAGCGCCTCCTTCAGCGGGCTCAGCACATTGCCGGTACCGCTCGCCACAGCACGCAGCTGATCTAGGGCGGCATCGACGGCTGCCTGGTCTCGGCCGGCTCGCAGCCCGGCCAGCTTGGCAGCTTGGGTGACTTCAATGGCCGGGTTCACCGGCAACGGTTCATACGGCTCTTCCTCCTCGAGCTGGAACCGGTTCACCCCGACGACAACCCGATCCCCAGCATCGATCTGCCGGGCCACCTGGTACGCCGAGCGCTCGATCTCAGCCTTCTGAAAGCCCTGCTCAATCGCCGAGACAGCGCCGCCCCGCTCGGCCACTGCCTCCATCAGGCGGCGGCTCTCTGCCTCGACGTCATTGGTCAGCGACTCCACCGCATAGGAGCCCGCGAACGGATCCACCGTCTTGGTCACGTCCGTCTCGTACGCGAGCACCTGCTGGGTGCGCAGCGCCAGCCTGGCCGCCTTGGGAGTCGGTAGCGCGATCGCCTCGTCGAAGGAATTCGTATGCAGCGACTGGGTGCCCCCGAGCAGTGCGGCCAGCGCCTGCACGGCGACCCGTACCAAATTGACCTCCGGCTGTTGAGCCGTCAGCTGCACACCGGCGGTCTGGCTATGGAAGCGCAGCATCATTGACTTTTCCTCCCGCGCGCCGAAGTGGTCGCGCATCAGCTGCGCCCAGATCCGTCGGGCGGCCCGGAACTTGGCCACCTCTTCCAAGAGCGTGGTGCGCGAGACGAAAAAGAACGACAGCCGCGGCGCGAAGTCGTCCACGGCCAGACCAGCCGCCAACGCTGCCTCGACGTAAGCGATCCCGTTTGCCAGCGTAAACGCGATCTCCTGTGCCGGCGTCGCGCCGGCCTCAGCCATGTGGTAGCCGGAGATGGAGATCGTGTTCCACCGCGGCAAATGCTCACGGCAGTAGCCAAACGTGTCGCTGAGCAGGCGCAAGGATGCAGCGGGGGGAAAGATATAGGTGCCGCGTGCGATGTATTCCTTGAGGACATCATTCTGGATGGTTCCCGAAAGCCCGGCCGGTACCACGCCCTGCTCCTCGGCGACCAGCTGATACAGCAGCAACAGAACCGCCGCGGGTGCATTGATCGTCATCGACGTCGAGACCTTGTCTAGCGGAATGCCGGCGAAGAGCTCCCGCATGTCCTCAATCGAGTCGATCGCGACGCCGACCTTGCCGACCTCGCCGGCGGCGATCGGCGCGTCGGAGTCGTAGCCCATTTGAGTCGGCAGGTCAAAGGCAACAGAGAGGCCGGCGGTGCCATGCGCGATCAGCTCGCGATAGCGGGCGTTGGACTCCGCGGCGGTGCCGAAGCCCGCGTACTGTCGCATGGTCCATGGCCTGGTGGTGTACATCGACGGGTAGATGCCCCGCGTGTAGGGATAGTGGCCGGGTTCACCGAGCGCACGATCAGGATCGAATTCAGCCAGATCCTCCGGGCCGTACACGGCCTTGAATGGCGTACCAGACTCCGTCTGTGGACTCACCCGGGAATAGTCGCACGCAGATTTTGTGCCCTGCTCGCGCATCGCGCTTTGGATCCGCCGCATTCCGACGCTCGCAGAGGCTTGTGTCCTGCTCGCGCATCGAGAGGCGGACGTTTCCCATCACAGCCGTCAAAACGACCGGCTCTGTCTCGTCAAACGAGCACCGAGCTCTGCGCCAGCGCGACAGCTGAATCGATCATGCGTATCGTCTCGTTTTCCCAGTTTGGTTCCTGGCCACGATAAGGTCCGGTGGCGAGCGAGACGATGACTCCGGCCGCCCGCAGCCGCAGCTCGGCCGGATCCACCCGCGTGTCGAAGACCTGTAGCCAGAGATTGATCAAGCGGGCCAAACCGGCGGCCTGTTCGGGAGTCATTCGCTGCATCGTGGAGAGGTGCGCGATCATGCATGCAAGATCATCAGCCCGCTGCCCCGGGCCCATGGTGTCGATATCGAGCAAACCGGTGATCAAGCCGTCGGAGACGAACAGTTGGCCCTCGTGGAAGTCACCGTGGGTAGGTTCCAGGCCGGGCTGGGCACCAGCCAAGCCCCCGGAGACCTGAGCCACCAGCCACCCAAGCTGTGGATCCAACGCCGGCAGGGCGGCGGCGATGATCTCTGCGTACGACGCCACTGCACCCGTCCACGGTGGCCGGCGCGGCAACCCCGCTACAGCAGCAGGCAGAGAGTCGAGCAACATGATCATGCTCTCGGCCGTGCAGGGCATGGCCTCGTCGAAGATGGCTTGGGACAGCGGTCGGCCCGGCAGCTCGTGCAGCACCAGAACGAAGTCAGCCGTCGCAGCTGCCACCAGTGCTGCAGGAAATCGAGCATGCCGCAGCAGCTCGTGACGTTGCAGGGTCGGCGCGTACGCGGACTCACGCAGCACCTTGACGAAGAAGGTTCGTGGTCCATCGTTGGTGCTGATCACGGCCTCGAGCACCGCACGTCGGCGTGGCCGATAGCTGATCATCTTCAGAGAGATGCTGTCGCCCGTCACTTGATGATCTAGAACCCGATGCTCGTTGAGCAGCGCAGCCAGCGCGTTGGGGACGGCGGCACGCGGTAAGCCCGGTAGATCAGGGTCGTTCGGGTACAACCAGACCGCAACCTCACGTTCCCCGTCACCGAAGATCACCGCACGTTCGTCGCTGCCCCGGCGGCCGCCCACTCGGGCGCTGGCGCCAAGCAGTTCGGTGCGGCGGCCGGCCGGCCAGTCAACGGCCGCGGAGTAGGTGGCGGTCGTGGAATGCCGTGGGTTGGCATCAACATGATCCAGCCGCCACGAGACGAGGCTGCCACCGGCATGCTCGACCGCGGCCGATAGCAGGTCCTTTACCTCGGCCGAAGTCAGCAAAGTCGACCCGTCGGGGTCCCCCGAAGCGGTCACCACACGATCCTTACATACGGTTTCGACGAGCGATCCGCTCCGGATGGAAGCATGGCAGTGTGACTATCGCTCTCAGCATCCTGGCCCTGGTCGCCACGGTGCTCGCCGTGACAGCCTTGGCGCATCGGATCCGGTTCTCCGCACCGCTGCTGCTGATGCTGGTTGGGATCGGGGTGTCCTTCCTGCCCTTCGTCGACATCCCTGAGTTGTCGTCTGAAGTCGTGCTGCTCGGCTTCCTGCCACCGTTGCTGTACGCCGCAGCCATCCGAACCTCGGTCATTGACTTCCGCGCGAATCGTCGATCCATCGCGCAGCTTTCGGTGCTGCTCGTGGTCGTCACTGCCTTGGGCGTCGGCCTGATCACGTGGCTGATCTTGCCGGTGAGCTTCCCGGTGGCCTTCGCCTTGGGCGCAGTGGTGGCGCCGCCCGATGCCATCGCCGCCACCACGATCGCCCGGCGCATCGGACTGCCCCGCCGCTTGGTCACCATCCTGGAGGGCGAGTCCTTGGTGAACGATGCAACCGCAATCACCTGCCTGAGAGTGGCGATTGCCGCCATCGCGGGCACCCTGACGGCAACCCAGGCGACGGTTGGCTTCCTCATCGCCGCCCTGGGCGGATTTGCGGTCGGCCTGGTAGTGGCCCTGATTGCCATCCCTATCCGAATGCGGATTACCCAACCTGTTTTCGACACGGCGATCTCGATCCTGATGCCGTTCGCGGCGTACCTGCCTGCGGAGGAGTTGAACATCGGCGGCCTTCACGGCTCGGGTGTCATCGCCGTCGTGACCGCAGGCTTGATCCTCGGCCACAAGTCACCGGTCATCCAGTCGGGCCAGTCCCGGCTCAGCGAGCGGGTGAACTGGGCAACCATCGAGTTCCTGCTGGTGGGCACAGTTTTTCTGATTATCGGCCTGCAGGCGCGCGGGATCATCGAGGCCAACTCTGAATCCGAGCTTTCCGGATGGCAGATCGCCGGGTTCTGCGGGGCCGTCCTGGCCGGCGTCATTGGTATCCGGCTGCTCTGGGTCCTCGGCACGCGTCCGATCCTGTTCCGCCGTGACAAGGACACTGGCACTGGGCCTGTCCCGTGGTCGTACGCATTGGTGGTCGGCTGGGCCGGATTGCGCGGCGTTGTGACCCTAGCGGCGGCCTTCTTGATTCCCGAAGGTGTGCCTCTCCGCGAGACGTTGATCTTCGCCGCCATGGTGGTCACCGCCGGAACCCTGCTGCTCCAGGGCCTCACGTTGCCGCTCCTGGTCCGTGCCTTGAAGCTGCGCGGCCCGGATCCCCGCTCGGACGCCTTGCAAGCCGCCACCGTGCTGCAGACATCGAGTAACGCCGCCATCGCCTACCTTGACGACATTGTGGGTCCGGATGACGCACCTCGGACTGTAGAGGTGCTCCGCGCCCGCATCACCTCACGGCCCGAGGCCATGTGGGAGAAGCTCGGCAGGCCTGGCGACACCGAGACGCCCGCTGAGCAGTATCGGCGGCTCCGGCTGCAGACACTCGATCTCGAGCGGAACGAGGTGTTGAAGATCCGCTCCAGTGGCACGGTTGATCACGACATCATCGAGCAGGTGCTCGGATCATTCGACATCGAGGAGTCGATGCTCACCGTTGCCACCGAGCAGTCCGATGGGCTCTCCGAGGACGCGCCAGTCACAACGCCGACTGTGGCAGCCGGTCCTTGTGGTCACATCGAGCACTCGCCCGCCATAATCGATCCGAGCGGTCCAGGCATCTGCCAGGACTGTCTCCGCGAGGGTACGCGTACGGTGCACCTGCGCATCTGTCTCAGCTGCGGAAACGTCGGATGCTGCAACTCCTCGGTTGGCCGGCATGCCGAGCGGCACTTCATGCAGAGCACCCATCCGGTGGTACGAAGTTTCGAGCCTGGCGAATCGTGGCGCTGGTGCTATGTCGACGAGCGGATCGGGTGATTTTGGGAGTTGATCGCTCGCCCAAAGTCACATCCGACTTAGGCCACGCCGACTCTCGCGTAGACATCGGCCAGCGTGGCGCTGGCCACCTCGCGAGCCCGATCAGCCCCCTTGGCGAGGATCGACTCGAGCTCGCCGCGCTCCTCGAGGAGCTCCAGCGTCCGATTCCGGTAGGGCGTCGCGAACGCTGTGACCGCGTCGGCGACGGCGCCTTTCAGGTCTCCGTAGCCACGCCCAGCAAACTCCTCGACCAGCGAATCGACCGAGGTGTCGGTCAGCGCCGCAAGGATGGTCAGCAGATTGGAGACCCCAGGTTTGTCGGCCTCGTCGAAGATGATCTCCCGGCCGGAGTCGGTCACTGCAGATTTGATCTTGCGGATGTTGATCGCCGGATCGTCCAGCAGCTCGATGATGCCGGTCGGTGAGGACAGTGATTTGCTCATCTTCGTACCCGGCTCTGCAAGATCAGCAATTCTGCCGACCGAGGGCAGGATGTACGGCTCGGGTACGACAAATGCCTCGCCATAGCGTGCGTTGAAGCGAGCCGCCAGATCACGGGTGAGCTCGAGATGCTGCCGCTGGTCCTCCCCTACAGGTACCTGATCGGTTTGATACAGCAAGATGTCGGCCGCCATCAGCACCGGATAGGTGAACAAGCCCACGTTGGCCGCCTCGGGTCCCATCTTGGCGGTCTTGTCTTTGAACTGCGTCATTCGCTGGGCTTGCCCGAAGCCGGTGAGGCAGCCCAGTACCCAGCCGAGCTGAGTGTGTTCTGGCACCTGGGACTGGAGGAACACCGTGGCTTTCGCCGGGTCAATTCCCGCCGCGAGCAGCTGAGCCGCACTGCGCAGCGTACGCTCCCGCAGCACCTCCGGCGCGGTGGGAACGGTGAGCGCGTGCAGATCGGCGATCCCGTAGAACGCTTCATGATCTTCTTGCAATGGCACCCATTGGCGCAACGCACCCAGGAAGTTGCCGAGGTGGAGAGAGTCCGCGGTGGGCTGAGCAAGAGAGAGCACCCGCGGCCTGTTGTCGCCGCTGTGGGAAGCCATGAGGTACGAAGTTCCTTTCCGGAGTCGGTCACCCAGCGATGTGCGTCCGCGTCATTGTTCCACGGAGGTTGTAGTCGCTCGGAGCCCTTCCAGTCCGCTAGGGCGCTGCCGGTGTGAAGTCCTTTCCGTCCTGTCGATGAACGACGAATTCGGCTGCCCGACGTCCGTCCAGCTCGCTGACCCGAAGCTCGACTTGAGCTCGCTCGTCCTCGCGAGGGTCGCTGGAGGCGAGCTCGAGCGAAATCGCATCGCCGACGCTGGGCAGCTGGCCGAGCCGGGCCATGAAGAAGCCGGCCAAAGTGTCGTAGGGACCTTCCGGCAACACCAGACCAGTCTTCTCAGCGAAGTCGTCCAGCGTGGTCAGGCCATCGATCACCAGGTCACCCGGTACGCCAATCCGCTCCTCGCCGACGACGTCATATTCATCGGTGATGTCGCCGACGAGCTCCTCGACCAGGTCCTCCATCGTCACGATGCCCGCCGTGCCGCCGTACTCGTCCAACACGATCGCCAGGTGCGAGGCGCTTCGTCGCATGTCGCTCAATGCTCGGAGCACCCGCACGGTGTCCGGCATCGAAAGCACCGGGCGTGCCAGCTCGGCCACCGGCGTGGTACGCGAGCTGACATCAGGGTCGAGCAGGTCGCGCACATGAACGAAGCCGACGACGTCGTCCGCGGAGTCGCCGATCACCGGATACCGTGAGTGCGGCGCCTTGCTCAGCTCACGCACCGCGCGGTGCGCTGGCATGTCACCGGGAAGGAAGTCGACCTCAGTCCGGGGCACCATCACCTCGCGGAGCCCCCGCTCACCTGCGGCGAAGACATCGTCCACGATCCGCCGCTCCTCGTCGCCGAGCGTGGTCGAGCCGCTCACCATGGTGCGGATCTCCTCATTGGTCACCGCCTCACGGGAAACCCTCGGGTCGCCACCCAAAATTCGCACCAGGACATTGGTCGAGACCCCCAGCAGCCAGATCAGCGGACGTGCTGCGCGGGCGGTGAAATCCACCAGCGGCGCCACCGTAAGAGCGACCCCTTCTGCGCGCTGCAACGCCAGCCGCTTCGCGGTCAGCTCGCCAACTACGATCGAGACGTAGGAGATCACGATCGTGATCAAAACCAGCGAGACCGTGTCTGCGACGCCTGGGCTGAGGCCTAGTCGCTCCAACAGGGGCGCCAGATCTCCCGACAACCGGTCGGCGCCGAAGGCGGCGGCGAGGAAGCCCGACAGCGTGACACCGACCTGGACCGCAGAAAGAAAGAGGTTCGGATTGGCGGTCAGCTTCGCAACCAGCTGCCCACGCTTGCCGCGGTTGGCAAGCTGGCTCACCTGACTCTCACGGAGTGAGACGAGCGCGAACTCAGCGGCGACGAAGACGCCCCCGATGATCACCAGCAGCAAGATCAGCAGGATATTGAGAACGGCGCTAGTCATCGTTGCATGGGCTCAAGGATCTGTCACAGTCGGCGTCGCCGCTCACCTCAGCAAGCCTAGTGAACGAGTCTCGTCTAGGCATGGTCGGTGCCGAGAACCCCGTGATCGCGCCCACCGCCGTGGCGAGGAGGAGGGAGGGGACATGCTTCTCTTCCCCGCGCGACGTCGAAAACGCGCGAGCGCAGCCAGCACCAGCCCCAGCGGCGAGCTGTGGGACGAAGGAAGAGGCATCCAGAGCGCGATCACCGCGAGCGCAGCGAGCAATCAGATGTTGGCACATTGTCGCGTCGCTGGGTTGGATGAAGCACATGGCCGATGCGAATCCACCGGCGCTGCTCACGGCCCGGACGTTCCCCGCCGGAGTGCCGACTCTGATTGATGCAGCGGCCGGCGTCAAGCTCCGGGCGGCTGGCAGCGGCGACCTTGCGGGAATGGTGGAGCAATGCCGCGATCCCGAGACGATCCGCTGGACAAGCGTCCCTACCCCGGATGATGGCTACCAGCTCCGAGACGCCGCGGAATTTCTGGCACAGATTGCCGCCGATTGGACGAGTGGTGAACGGCTCGCCTGGACTATCGAGGCTCATCGAGACTCCGCGCGGGGCTTCTGTGGCAGCATCGACCTTCGGCTGGAGGGCGACGGGATTGCCGAGGTCGGCTTTGGCTTGCATCCGCAGGCACGCGGCCGCGGCATGATGACTGCGGCATTGCGGTTGGTCTGCGATTACGGGTTCGAGGTTGCCGGGCTCCAGATCATTCGCTGGCGCGCGGTGGTCGGCAACTGGGCATCGCGGCGTGTCGCGGCGAATGTCGGTTTCATCTTCGACGGCACCGTGCGGCGCCTGCTGGCACACAGAGGTGAGCTGCTGGACGGCTGGATCGCCACCCTGACCCGCGAAGACCCTCGGGTACCGCAACCATGGCTGCAGCCGGTTGAGCTGCAAGGGGCCGGGATCCGGCTGCGAGCCTTCCGTACCTCTGATGTCGACCGCATCGTCGAAGCCTGCTCTGATCCGCATACCGCGCATTGGCTGGTCTCGATGCCACGGCCGTACCAGACACACAACGCTCTCGCCTACCTGGACTCGGTTCGCGAGCTGGCCGCGCGAGGGATCGGCGTCACCTGGTGCATGGCTGACCCCGAGGACGACCGGTGCTTGGGTTCGATCAGCCTGGACGGTCTCCATGGCTACGCGAGGCGAGGCGAGATCGGTTATTGGGCGCATCCCGACACCCGGGGTCGCGGCGTGGTGAGCGAGGCTGTCCGGGTGGTGACGCAGCACGCCAGAAGCACCGGTCTGGTGAGGTCGCTCATCATTCGCTGTGCGCGCAGTAACACGGCGTCGCGACGGGTGGCCGAACGCGCTGGCTACACCAAAGTCGGCATTCAGCCCGCCGCGGAGCCGCTGGGCGACGGTCAGCTGGCCGACTTGGTGCTCTATTCCTGCCCATAGAGCTCTAGTCGTCTATCCCGGAAGGGTCCCGCGGACCTGACTGTTCTGTGAGTGCAAGACGTTGCCGTCGTACGGCTCGATTGAGACGTCGACGATGTTAAAGCGCTCCAGGGAGCTGCCCAGCCGCGCCGGAAGCGGATAGGTTCCGGTACCTGCGGCCGAGAGCACGCCGAGGGAGTACATCCGCTTGCCGTCGGCGTTGATCAGCCACACCTCGCGGAACTCCTGCTGCGGCGGTGCACCCTCCACTCTGACCCGCAACTCGGTGGTCTCACGCTCTCGGATCAGCTCGGCAGTTCCTTCGCCTGAATGACCCGGTAGGGCGACGAGCGGGGTGCTGGAGAGAACCTGTGCATCATCTGTCTGCATGAAGTTGGCTATTGCTGTTGCCCCAATGCCGACGATCACACCGATTGCCGCCGCCAGGACGACCAAGACTCGGGATCTACGTCGCACGGGTGGTGACGGCGAATCGCTGCTGACCTCGTGGGTCGGAAGCATCGGTTCAGCCAGAGGAGCCGGACTGGAGCCCACGGTTTGCTGACCCGCGCCCGATTCGGAGCGCGACAATTCGTCCCGGATGCCGCGCCAGACTGCGTCCAGGGGCATCTGGCTAGCGCCGGGTCAGGCTCTTGCTGGCTGAGCTCGACAAGTCGGCTGAGCTCGGCGCGACATTGAGGACAGCCTGCCACGTGCTCGAGTGTGGCGATGCTCGTCACTGGGCAACTGCGGAGGCGAATAGTCGGGTGGGTTGACGCAAACGGGGCGACACTCGGGGCAAGTCGTGCGAAGATCTGCTGGTGACATTGCAGGTGAGCGTCATCGGCACGAACTATCTGGGTGCTACCCACGCTGCAGGCCTAGCGGAATTCGGCCATCAGGTCATCGGGGTTGACATCGATGTTGATCGCGTCAAGACGCTGAATGCTGGCCAGTCGCACATTTTCGAAGTTGGACTGGAGCCGCTGCTCGAGAGGCACACGGCGTCCGGACGACTGCGCTTCACCACCGACTACGCCGAGATTGCGGACTGGGCCGACGTACATTTCCTGGCCCTGGGGACCCCATCGGGCCCTGGCGGCGCCGCTGACCTGAGTCAGTTGTATGCGGCTGTTGACACGCTGGCACCGTTACTGACCAAGCCGACTCTGGTGGTCGGGAAGTCCACGGTGCCAGTTGGTACGGCGATGGCACTCGAGGAGCGACTGCGCAGCTCCTCGCCAGCGGGAAACGCCATCGAGGTGGCCTGGAATCCAGAATTTCTGCGTGAGGCCTACGCCGTTGAAGGCACGCTGCGTCCTGACCGGCTCGTCTTCGGGACGCACTCCCGGCACGCTTTGGAGCTGCTGGAGGAAATCTATGCGATTCCCATCACTGACCGCGTTCCGGTTATTCGATGCGATATCGCGACCAGCGAGTTGATCAAGGCCGCTGCAAACGCGTTCCTGGCGACAAAGATCAGCTTTATCAACGCGATGGCGCAGATGTGCCAGGCGGCAGGCGGCGATGTTGTCTTGCTGGCAGACGCCATCGGATATGACGAGCGAATCGGGCGGGAGTTCCTCAACGCCGGGTTGGGTTTCGGCGGCGGCTGCCTGCCGAAGGACATTGCGGCCCTGGCGGTACAAGCCGAGCAGCTTGGCGTCGATGTGCTGAGCGACTTCATTCGCTCAGTGGAGGCGATCAACGCCGGCCAGCGGACCGAACTCGCAGAGCTGGCAATCGATCAGGCTGGTGGCAGCGTGGCCGGCAAGCGCATTGCCGTCCTCGGGGCGGCGTTCAAGCCTGGTACCGATGACACCCGGAACTCCCCCGCGCTGACCGTGGCAGATCAGTTACACGCGGCAGGCGCAGACGTACGCATCTATGACCCGCAGGCGAGACTCGCTCCGCGCGAGGGCTTCACTCAGGTGGCCAGCGTCGAGCAGGCGCTGCTGGGCGCGGAGGTAGTGCTGCACCTGACCGAGTGGCCCGAGTTCCGTCAGCTCGACCCAGAACGGCTTGGTGATCTGGTCCGATCCAGGGTGATCATCGACGGCCGGCTCAAGCTTCATGCCCCCACGTGGCGCAATGCCGGCTGGAAACTCGTCCAGATCGGGCGCGCCAACAGCCTCTGACGCCGACTTCCTAAGCCGACTTGTCAGAATCTCAGCACCATATGTGGTGCTGAGATTCTGACAAGTCGGCTTAGGCGACGGGTGGTACCCCCATTGCTCTGAGGTCAGCGACGATCACACGCGGCTCTAGGCGCACCTCGAGAGCGGTAGCTCGCATTACCCTGAGCTACGTCCATATGATGCGCGCCATCAATCTCAAGAACCACGATCTCACCTGAGGGAAGATCCCATTCGCAGTCCAGATAGCGCCATGCACCCCGCTGATCCCGGCGACGACTCTGGCGCTGGGGAGGGACCAGACGGTATCTACGACAGATGGCGGCGATATCCAGCTCACCGAGTGAGTGGGCACCACGTGAAATGTCGGCCAGTGCGACACGGAGGTAGGCCTTGTGACGTACGCGTCCGACGTAACTCAGAGCGTGGTCAAGCTCGGCTGGCGTACACAGCCTCTGCTGGACCGCAGCGGCGAGCATCAGGCACGCAAAGCGCGGCCACGGCTGCCAAGCTGCCGCGTCAATGACAGAGCGGGAATCTTCGGTCCGTCTGAGACCGCGATCCCGCGTCCAACGTGCCTCGCCGAGCCGCCGCGATTCATGGACAACGACCCCTGGAAATTGGGTAACTTTCGCACCGCGCGGGACGAGCAAGTGTATCTGCTTGGCCTCCGTTGCGAAGGTTCTGAAACCGGCTAGTTCCAGAGACGTATGACTGCACAGCGCCGCGATCGGGCTCGCATCCAGGATTGCAATCCACATCAGCTGTCGACGGCTAGGTTGAGCATTCTGCAGCAGAAGCACCTTGTCGCCGCACGCTGTCCATCGCTCAGCATCGAGCTGATTGCGAATGTAAGAACGGTGGAGGCCCATAGCCCGACACTGGTCTCGATGGATGACGCCGTTTTGGGAACGAGCCGTACGGCTGAGCTCAGGAAATCCATCTGTTGCTGCGTACACGGCGCCGATTGTCGACGCGCGGTGACCGCGGAAGGAACCAGCTGCAAGAGATCTGTGGATAACTCGACCCACATTTTCGAGTTGTCAGAATCTCAGCACCAAATTTGGTGCTGAGATTCTGACAAGTCGGTGTTAGGAGAGGCGGGTGGAAAGGTTGCTGTCCAGCGTGGCAAGAAACTCCTCGGTGGTCTGCCATGGCTGGTCGGGACCAACGAGCATGGCGAGATCTTTGGTCATGGCGCCGGCCTCCACCGATTTCACGACCACGTCTTCCAACGACTGAGCGAAGGCAATGACATCGGGTGTGCTGTCGAGCTTGCCCCGGTGCTTGAGGCCGCCGGTCCAGGCGTAGATCGAAGCGATCGGGTTGGTCGAGGTTGGCTTGCCCTGCTGATACTGCCGGTAGTGCCGGGTCACCGTGCCGTGGGCAGCCTCGGCCTCGACCGTCTTGCCATCCGGCGTCATCAGAACGCTCGTCATCAGTCCCAGCGAGCCAAAGCCCTGGGCGACGGTGTCGGACTGCACGTCGCCGTCGTAGTTCTTGCAGGCCCAGACGTACCCCCCGCCCCACTTGAGCGATGCCGCGACCATGTCATCGATCAAACGGTGTTCATACGTCAGGCCGGCAGCCTGGAAATCGGCCGCGTATTCGCTCTCGAAGACCTCAGCGAAGATGTCTTTGAAGGCACCGTCGTACGCCTTCAAGATCGTGTTCTTGGTCGACAGATAAACCGGGTAGCCGCGCTCCAGTCCGTACGCGAACGACGCTCGCGCGAAATCGGCGATCGAGGCATTGAAGTTGTACATGCCCATCGCCACGCCGCCGTCGGCTGGGAATTTCGCGACCACGTGCTGGATCGGCTCGCCGCCGTCTTCAGGCGTGAAGGTGATGGTGAGCTGCCCGGGACCTGGCACCTTGAAGTTGGTTGCTTTGTACTGGTCACCGTGCGCATGACGGCCGATCACGATCGGCTTGGTCCAGTTGGGCACCAGTCGCGGGATGTTGGAGATGATGATCGGCTCCCGGAAGACCACGCCACCCAGGATGTTGCGAATCGTCCCGTTGGGCGAAACCCACATCTGCTTGAGGTTGAACTCCTGCACCCGAGCCTCATCCGGCGTGATGGTGGCGCACTTGACACCGACGCCGTGCTTCTTGATCGCGTTCGCCGCATCGACGGTGACCTGATCATCGGTGGCGTCGCGGTGGGTGATGCTGAGGTCGTAATACTCCAGGTTCACATCGAGATAGGGGTGGATCAGGCGGTCCTTGATGAATTGCCAGATGATCCGCGTCATCTCGTCGCCGTCGATCTCCACGACCGTGCCTTCGACCTTGATCTTCGCCATGCCGCCAACCTATCGAACGACCCCGTGGTGCATCGACCGGCGCCGTCCTGAGCCTGTCGAAGGGCTCACGTGCGATCCGGCGGCCGGTAGACCAGGTCGACCCGATCCTGTGGGCGTTGCGCCGCTTCGTACGCGTCCTCACTCGGCATCCAGTCCTTCAGCCAACGGCCAATCCGCTCCGGACCGTCCCGCTCCACGGCTCGCGCCAGCCGTTCCAGGTACGGCACCTCGACCCAGATGGTGAAGTCCCACGGAACACCGAGCCGTTCGTCGGTTGCGGATACTCCTTCGACAACGACCGGCACCCCGATCGGGACGGTGTGCCACTCCGCGCCCACATTGCGGTCGAAGTCCCAACGCTGATACCGCCCCGGTCGCCCGGCGAGCAGCGGCTTCAACACTTGGCGTACGAACCGGTCCCGCTCCCAGCCCTGAACATCTGGCCGGGCAAAGTCATCGATGTGCACTACCACCGACCCAGGCAGCGCTGCCGCAATCCGTGCCGCAAGTGTCGTCTTGCCCGTCGCACCCTTGCCGTCGACCCCGATCCAGCGGGTGCCTTGTTTGCCATCGAGAGCGGCGACGACAGCTGCGACCGGATCGACCGCAGAGTTGGGATCCATCGCCAGACCTCACCGTGCCGGGAATGCTCGACCTTGCTAGCGTCACCCTACGAACCCCAGCTAGCCCACATCTGTTCGAGGAGTCTCCGTGAGCACACCCGTGAAGGTTGCTGTCACCGGCGCCGCCGGCCAAATTGGTTACAGCTTGCTGTTCCGGATCGGCAGTGGTTCGATGCTGGGCCCTGACCAGCCAGTCGAGTTGCGGCTGCTCGAAATCACCCCAGCCCTCAAGGCGCTGGAGGGTGTGGTGATGGAGCTCGACGACTGCGCCTTTCCGTTGCTGAGCAAGGTCGAGATCGGGGATGACCCCAAGGCCATCTTCGATGGAGTCAATCTGGCTTGCCTGGTCGGCGCCCGCCCGCGCACCAAAGGCATGGAGCGCGGCGACCTCCTGGAAGCCAACGGGGCGATCTTCAAGCCGCAGGGTCAGGCCTTGAATGATCACGCGGCCGATGATGTCAAGGTTCTGGTCACCGGCAACCCCGCGAACACCAATGCGCAGATCGCTATGCGCAATGCAGCCGACATCCCCCCTGAACGGTTTAATGCGTTGACCCGGCTCGACCACAATCGGGCCAAGGCTCAGCTTGCTGCGAAGACCGGTGCGAGCGTGAACGAGGTCACCCACATGACGATTTGGGGCAATCACTCGGCTACTCAGTACCCGGATCTGTTCAATGCGCTGGTCCGCGGCCAGAACGCTGCCGAACTGATCGACGATCAGGACTGGCTGGAGTCCACCTTCCTGCCGACCGTGCAGCAGCGGGGGGCGGCCATCATCGAAGCCCGAGGGGCTAGTTCGGCCGCTAGCGCAGCCAACGCAACTGTGGAGCACATGCGGGACTGGGTACTCGGGACGACCGAGGGCGATTGGGTGTCGATGTCGGTACCCTCCGACGGCTCGTACGGGGTACCAGAGGGCGTGATCTCCTCATTCGCGTGCACGGTCTCCGGCGGCGCATACCAGATCGTGCCGGGGCTGGAGGTCAATGACTTTTCCCGCGGCAAGATCGACGCCAGTGTGGCCGAACTCATCGAGGAGCGTGACGCGGTTCGGGCGCTCGGTCTCATCGACTAGCGATGTTCGCGCCGCCGATCTCCCAACAAATTGCGCGAGCGCAGCGAGCACCAACCCAGCGGCGAGCTGTGTGCAGGAGGAGATGGCGGAACAACGCTTTACGTTCTGACAGATCCGACGAAGACGGCGGCAACCCAGCGAACATCGCCGCGAGCGGAGCGAGCAATCAAACAGAGCGCGATGCGTGCGCGAGCAGCTTACGACTTGTGCGTCACACTGGTTCCCATGAGTGAAAGCCAGCCACCGAACCCGTTCAGCCGCGAGGCGTCAGAACCCGCAGACGGGCGCAACGCGAATCCGGACCCCGGTTCGGCAACGCCTCCGACCTATCAGCCGACAGGTGGCGAATCGCCCGCTCAAAACCCCGGTGACTGGCCCTCTTACCCCGCGACCGACCCTTACGGACGGCCCGCGACCGACCCTTACGCCGTGCCCGGTGAGTCCTACAGCGACCCAAGCGCCAACTCCAGGTACGCCGGACCAGAAGCTGGCTTCGCGCCGCAGCGGTCTTCGCCGTACGGTGATTTTGGCCACAGCTATGGACAGCCAGCCGGCTATGAAAGCTCTCTCTATGAGTCCAACCCGTATCAGCCGGCCTTTGGCGCGGTGACCCCGTACGGCGCGGCGCCGGAGGTCACACCGACGGAGCAGCATCCACAAGCCACCCTGGCGCTGATTGGGCGGTATCGTCACCGGCATTATCGGAGTGGCGATCTTCACCCTCGTAACGGTATTGATCGTACTTCTGGTCGTTGCCGGCATCGCCAGCACTGACTTTTAGCGCCTGATGAAATGTGGCCCGTCTCAACCAGCCCTCTGCGCTGTCCGGCCCTTGAGGAACAATGTTCAACATGACCAACCCTTACGAGGAAAACCCCCCGACTCAGCCGAGCCAGCAACCGCCTTACTCTCAGCCCGGGCAGTACCCCCAGAGTGGCGAGCAACCCGGGCAGTACGCCCAAAGTGGCGAGCAGCCCGGTCAGTACGCCGGCGGCCAGCCCGCACCATACGGCCAGCAGTCAGCTATGCCATACGGACAGCAGCCCTACACCATGCCGCCCATGCAGGAGCATCCGCAGGGCACCATGATCTTGATCTTCGGGATCCTCGGCATTTTCATCACCATCTTCGCGCCCATCGCCTGGTACCTGGGAAATAAAGCGAAGAAGGACGTTCAGACCTCGGGTATTCAGTACTCCAATGAGCAGAACATCAGCGTTGGACGCATGCTTGGCAAGGTCTTCACCATCATCGCTATCGTGTCCATCGTCCTTGTGATCATCTTCTGGATTGTGATCGCCGTTGTGGCAGCAGGGCAATCCGGCGGCTAACCAGCTACACGACAGCTCAACGGCCTTCAGGTACCGCTATCGCTAACGCGATGATTGCCGCTGCTGTGACCGCGAGAACTGTGACATCGAAAGCTTTGCTACGCACCTGAAGCAGTCCGGCGTCCCGGGTCGGTAACGCGATCCGTTCCACAGCGCCGATTCCCAGCGAAGCGCCGATGAGCAGGCAGCCCAGGCGCCAGGTGGACTCGCCGAGAAGGCTGACCACCAGGCCCGCGAGCACACCGATCACCACGATCAACAGGGGCCACTGCCGAAGTGATCGGGTAGCCGCACTTGTCTCAGGCCGCGGCACGAGCCACCAGATGTTCGGCACGTTCTACAACGTTGCTGAGCAGCATGGCTCGGGTCATCGGTCCGATGCCGCCCGGCATCGGCGCCACCCAGCCGGCAACCTCGCGAACGCCCAGATCAAGATCGCCAACCAGTCCGGCCTCGGTACGGGTAATGCCGACGTCGACGCAGACGGCGCCCGGTTTGATCATGTCAGCGGTGACCAGGCCTGGCCTCCCTGCTGCCGCAACCACGATGTCAGCCCCTCGAGTGTGGCGGGACAGCTCGACAGTCCCGGTGTGGCACAGGGTGACCGTGGCGTTCTCGCTCTTCCGCGTCAGCAACAGTCCCAGCGGTCGGCCGACCGTGGTCCCACGTCCGATCAGGCAAACCGCTGCGCCGCTGAGCGCAATGCCATTGCGGCGGAGCAGTTCGACGATGCCACGCGGAGTGCACGGCAAGGGACCGGGCACTCCCAGCACCAGCTTGCCGAGGTTGACCGGATGCAAGCCGTCGGCATCCTTGTCTGGCTCGACCAATCCGAGTGCCGCGTTGTCATCCAGACTGCCTGGCAGTGGTAGTTGCACGATGTAGCCGGTGCAGGCCGGGTCCGCGTTCAGCTCCGCGATCACCGCTGCCAGCTGCTGCTGAGAGGTTGTGTCGGGCAGCTCAACTTGAATCGAGGCGATGCCCACCTGGGCACAGTCGCGGTGCTTACCCGCCACGTAGGAGCGGCTGCCAGGATCATCGCCGACGAGCACGGTACCCAGACCGGGCACGATGCCCCGCTCAGCGAGGGCGGATACCCGGCCCTTGAGCTCAGCCTTGATGGTCTCCGCCAAAGCCTTGCCGTCAAGAATCCGCGCGGCCATGATCCCCTCGATTTTGATCAGCGTCAGTGCAAAAAGTGTCGCGCACCGGTGAAATACATGGATGCGCCGGCGGCCTCGACCGCCGCAATGACGTCCCCATCGCGCACCGAGCCGCCCGGCTGCACGATAGCCGACACTCCGGCAGCCAGCAGGATCTCCGGTCCGTCCGCAAAAGGGAAGAAGGCGTCGGAGGCAGCGACCGAACCCCCGGCGCGGGCACCCGCCCTCTGCACCGCTAGCCGGCAGGAGTCCACGCGGTTCACCTGCCCCATGCCAACGCCCACTGAGGCCCCGTCGTGTGCTATCAAGATGGCGTTCGACTTCACCGAACGCGCCGCCTGCCAGGCGAACTCGAGGTCGGTCAATGTCTCGTCTGAGACCGGCTGGCCGGCGGCCAGCTGCCAGTTGGCGGCCTGGTCGTGAGCAGAATCAACGGTGTCGGAGAGTTGAACCAGGAGCCCACCGTCGATGCGCCTGCTCTCGGCACCGCCGCGCGCGGGCGGCTCGACTATGAGGATCCGGAGATTCTTCTTGGCCACGAGCACATCGAGCGCATCGTCGGCGTATCCGGGGGCGATGATCACCTCGGTGAAGATCTCCGCGACCTGTCGCGCCATGTCACCGCTGACCGGCCGATTGGCAGCGATCACGCCCCCGTACGCCGAGACTGGATCGCACGCGTGGGCCTTTCGATGAGCCTCGGCAATGTCCAACCCGACGGCGACGCCGCACGGGTTCGCATGCTTGATGATCGCGACGGCGGGCTTATCGAAGTCACCTGCGCACCGGCGGGCGGCGTCGGCATCGACATAGTTGTTGTACGACATCTCCTTACCGTGGAGTTGTTGCGCAGCCGCTAGGCCGCGCGTCGTACCGCTGGTGCGATACAGGGCTGCCGGCTGATGTGGGTTCTCCCCGTAGCGCAGCCCGGTGACCTTCTCCCAACTGCCTCCGATCCACCGCGGGAAGCCGGTGCCCTCACTGAGGTCAGTTACGACGTTGCCCATCCAGCTCGCGACCGCCACGTCATAGCTGGCCGTATGCACGAACGCCGCCGCTGCCAGCGCTTGCCGTTCCGGCAGGGTGAAGCCACCGGCCGCCACTGCCGCCAGCAGTTGCGGATATTGCCCCGGGGAGGTGATCACAGCCACCGAAGCATGGTTCTTGGCCGAGCTGCGGACCATCGCCGGGCCACCAATATCGATTTGGGAGATGCAGGCCTCCGGAGTAGCACCGGAGGCAACCGTCTCGGTGAACGGATACAGATTGCTGATCAAGAGATCGAACGGCTCGACACCAAGCTCGGCAATCTGGGTGCGATGGGAGGCCAGTCGCAGGTCGGCGAGTAAACCGGCATGGACCATCGGATGCAAGGTCTTGACCCGGCCGTCCAGGCACTCCGGAAATCCGGTGACCTTCTCGACCGGCGTGACCGGAAGACCCGCCTCGGCGATCGTCTCGGCCGTGGAGCCGGTGGAGACGATCTCCGCCCCAGCTTCGACCAAAGCATCCGCCACTAGCAGTAGGTCGGTTTTGTCATAGACCGAGACCAAGGCGCGCTTGATCGGCCGTCGGCCCAGCTCATCCCCATTGACTCCATTGGTCATCTCCAGAGCACCTTCCTGTCCGCGACTCGCCAACTCCGGGTGACGAGTTGATGAGTGATCGTGACGAGTAGCTCGCGTTCGGCGACCTTGATCCTTTCGTGCAAGGTCTCCACCGTGTCATCCTCGGCGACCGGCACCGCCCGCTGATCAAGGATCACGCCGCTGTCGATCCCCGAGTCCACCAGGAACACCGTGGCGCCGGTGATCTTGACGCCGTACGCCAACGCGTCCCGAGGACCATGTGTGCCAGGAAATGAGGGCAGCAACGTCGGGTGGGTGTTGATCATGCGCCCTTCGAAGCGGGCCAGAAACTCAGGTCCCACGAGCTTCATGAAGCCGGCGCTGATCACCAGATCCGGCTCGTAGGCTGCAACATCTGCAGTCAGAGCATGATCCCACTCGGCTCTCGTGGCGTGGCCCTGCAACGACTCGACGAAGGTTGGAATATCGGCGCGCACGGCCCGCTCCAACCCTTGGATGCCCGGACGATCCGAGCCGACGGCGACAATCTCGGCACCGTACGCAGGATCGGAGCAGGCATCGATCAATGACTGCAGCAGGGTGCCGGTACCCGAGACCAGGACCACGAGCCGGGCTGCCCGGCCTAGGGTCGCAAAGGGCTCGGGCACGACGCACAGCCTAGCGATCAGCGCGGGCGGCCAATCCCAACGCCAGCCCGGTGATCAGACCCGACAACCCCATCGTGGTACCGGCCATGATCAGCAACGGGAAGAGGCGTGGCCCGACGTCGGCCAGCCGGAGTGTCCCGAGATCCCCACCGGCCGCCCAGGCCAATCCGACTAACATCGCCCCGGCGAGCAAACCGCAGGCCCCGCCTGCCAAGCTGGCCATGTCGAACCGGGGAACTGGCCGGGAACCGAGCAACACCCAACACGCTACTGCGCCGGCAACCGCGCCAGCAGCAAGCCACCAGAGCTGCGTTGGTTCGCCGGGGCCCGGGGCCGGCAGCGCGCCCAGCAGCGGGATGCCGGGGACCATTCCCAGCTGAGTAGCGGCCGGGGCGATGACCGATCCGGCGCCAACGGAAAACCCGGAGCCGAGCGCGTACGAGGCGGACCAGACAATGGCGTTCGGCGCAAACGCCAGCTGGAGGAGCACTAACGCGATGCCACCGGCAACGCCGGGCTGCAGCGTCTGATGCAACGCCTCCACCTGCTTGAGATGCATCCAGAGACTGGTGACCAACACCGCCGCGCCCGCTATCAGCATGACCAGCTGGGCGGCCAGGACGGCATGGATGATCGTCCGGGTCCGGCCGCGCGACTCCAACTCCCCCAGACGCATAGCTCGGCTGCTGCCCCACCACGCGGCCAGCAGAAATGCGGCGATTACTGCAGCCCAGCGTCCTGGGGCATGCCACGGCTCGCCCCAGAGCATGGCCACCACAAGAACGGATAGCAAGTAGCTGACGACCGTGACGACGCTGGTCATCCAGGCCCCGGTCCGCTGGCCGGCGCGAACCTTGCGAGCGCTCGCCGCAGCGAACCGCGAGATCATGAACGCGATCACTATGGTCGCGCCCCACGGCACCAGCGTGATCGGGGTGTCGCCAACCCGCACGCCGACCCCATTACTCAGCAACCAGAGCAGCGTGCCGATCCGCAGCGCGTCGCCCAGAGTTCCAGGCTCGGCCGCAAGCCAGCCGAGCACCGTCACCCCAGCGCAGAGAATCCAGCTCGCGAGAGCCGTCACCGCACCACCCACGATGGCCATGACCGGCCAGCTGATCGGCGGTGGCACCAACTGCCCCGGGGACCTTTGAGCCTTTCGGTTCCGCGCCGAAGTGGCGTGCAGGGTGACCCCGGCACCGGCCCGTCGGGAGGAAAGTACGGAAGCCATAGCGCCTCCATGCTCGCCCAGCCCGCGACCACGGGTGTGCGAGACACGCCAGCCCAGGTAAAGTCTCGGATGGTCGCCGTTCGATCGATCCGAGCGACAGCCCAAGGAAGCCTGCGATGGCACTCCGAAACTCGGGGGGAGCACTTTCAGCATGGTCGACCAGAAGTCAACGACCTACCGGCCCCGGCGGGCCTTCATAGAACCTGATCACGAGACTGCCGAACCGAAACAGCCGGCGGGTCCTGAGCGCGGCAACGGGAAATCGATCCCGCCGCCCGTCTTCGATGAGGATCAGCCGAAGCCGCTGTATCGAGACGAGACGCGAACCAACGGCTGGTCTGCGGTGGCCGCGCGCGCCGCGGCGGTTCCCGAAGCAGATCCACCGACTGATGAGACCGTGCGACCCACCTCCCCCGCACCACAGCGCACGCGCGCGTTCGAGGAGGAAACCACCGCAATCCTCCCGCGCAGTCGGCAGGCCCAGCAACGTGGTTACACGCCTGTCGACGCGATCCACGACTACGACGAGGACGAGCGCACGCCGCTGGGCCGGCGTACCAAACTGGCCCTGCTGATAGGCGGAGTCGCCGTGGTGGTCGTGATCGGTCTCCTTGTCGGTTATGCGGTGCTCAGCGCCTCCAGCCAGCGTCAAAACCAGCCCGGGGCCGAGCGCCCGCCGTCCGGCACCGGCGCTGCCAGCGACGGCGCTTCTGCCGACGCCAGCCAACCGCCGGCTCAGACCGGGACGGCATTGTTGAGCGACGCCTCGATGCTCAGCCCGGCCCAGGCCAAGACTCTCGACAGCGATCGCACCTGGAAGGTGGAATCGACCCAGCACAATCCGCCGGAGCATGCGAGGACTGCGGCCTGCTTCGGTGGCGAGCCGCTACAGGGCCGGCCGACGCCGCAACAAGAGATCCTGCGAGTGCTCAGCAGTAGCGGCAAGAACGGCCCCACCGCACTGCATGAGGCCACGGCATACAACTCGCTCGAGGATGCCTCGCAGGCGTACGCGATCGCTTCCGGGACACTCGGCGGCTGCCCAGTCACCGGCTCCTACCTCGAGTCCGGCCGCGTAGTCAGCGGGGTTGGCAACCAGGCAGCCGGCGTAGTGGTCAAAGTGGTCGATGGCAACAAGAGCCAGGCCCACGCCATTGTGCTCAACCGCACCGGCCGTGTCGTAAACGTCGTCGACGCCGTTCAGCCGTCGCAGGCGCTCGCCATAACCGCCGTCGCCAAGGCGCTGCAGCAGGTCAACACCGTCCAGTGCGGCCCGGCCGCCGGAGAGTGCGGTGGCACCCCTTCTGTCAAGGACGGACCGCCGCCGCTCGGTGGGGATAAGCCAGGGTTCCTGGCCACTGGGGACCTTCCTCCTGCTAAACCCAAGGTCGCTTCGTGGGTGGCTACCGAAATCGAGCCGCCGAAAGACAACTTCGAAGGATCCGGGTGCGAGAACGTGAACTGGAAAACCATTCCGGCCGAGTCGAAGGACGCACGGACCTACCTGATCCAGGACACTAGGACGAACTTCTTCGGCTTGGACGAGATCGTGCTGACCACCAAGGACGCCAAGGCGGCCAAAAAGCAGGTGGACAGGATCAAGTCCAGCGTGGCGAGTTGCAAGAACCGCACGCCGACCGCGACCGTCTCTACCAAGAAAGTCAGCAGCATTGGCGCCAAGAACACCAAGGTGGCCGGCTGGACGGCAGTGGTGTCGCAGAAGTCGACCGGTGCTACCCACAAGTATCGGGTAGGGATCGTGTCTGCAGGAAAAAAGGTGGTCTACACCTTCCTGAACCCCAGAGAGGATTACGACTTCAGCGGTGATCAGTGGAACACGGTGGCAGTCCGCGCCGGCGAGCGCGCCACCCAGGTCAACTGAGGTCGATACCAGGCCGGCCGCTCAGAGGTTCGTCATGATCTGGCGCATCAAAGACGCGGTCTCGCTGGGCGTCTTGCCGACCCTGACTCCGGCAGCCTCCAACGCCTCTTTCTTGGCGGCAGCGGTCCCAGATGAGCCGGACACGATTGCGCCGGCGTGTCCCATGGTCTTGCCTTCAGGTGCAGTGAAGCCAGCGACGTAGCCGACCACCGGCTTGGTGACATGGGCAGCAATGTAATCCGCTGCCCGCTCCTCCGCGTCGCCACCGATTTCTCCGATCATCACCATCGCGTCGGTGTCGGGGTCGGCCTCGAACGCCTGGAGAGCGTCGATATGTGTCGTCCCGATGATCGGGTCACCGCCAATACCCACTGCTGAGGAGAAGCCGAAGTCGCGCAACTCATACATCATCTGATAGGTCAGAGTGCCGGACTTGGAGACCAGCCCGATACGCCCAGCCTTGGTGATGTCGGCTGGAATGATTCCGGCGTTGGACTGCCCGGGTGAAATCAGTCCTGGGCAGTTGGGACCAATGAGCCGCGTCGCGCTGCCCTGGGAACGTGCGAAGAACTCGGCCGTGTCCTTGACCGGAACGCCCTCTGTGATCACCACGGCCAGCGGGATACCCGCTTCAATCGCCTCGACGACCGCTGACAGGGTGAACTTTGCTGGGACGAAGATCACAGTGACGTTGGCGTCGGTGGCGGCCATCGCTTCGCCGACGGAATTGAACACCGGTACGCCGCCCCGTTCGAACTCCACAAGCTGTCCGCCTTTGCCTGGGGTGACCCCGCCGACGATCTGGGTGCCGGACGTCAGCATCCGATGAGTGTGTTTACGCCCTTCCGAGCCGGTCATGCCCTGGACGACGACCCTGGAGTCGGAGTTCAGAAAGATTGCCATGGTGTCGTCCGCCTTCAGCTCGCTGCCAGCTCGGCGACCCGGCGGGCCGCACCGTCCATCGTGTCCACCTGCTCCAGCCGCGGCAGGTTTGCGGCAGCCAGGATCTGACGACCCAGCTCGGCATTGTTGCCGTCCAGGCGTACCACCAGTGGGACATTGACACGCTCGTCCCGGCTGGCCAACAACTCGAATGCATGCACGATTCCATCGGCCACCGCATCGCAGGCGGTGATGCCGCCGAACACGTTCACGAAGACACTCTTCACCTGCTCGTCGCCGATGATGATCTCCAGACCGCTGGCCATGATCTCGGCGCTTGCTCCGCCACCGATGTCGAGGAAGTTCGCCGGCTTCGGTGATCCTGGAAACTCCTCGCCCGCGTAGGCAACAACGTCGAGGGTGCTCATCACCAGGCCGGCGCCATTACCGATGATCCCCACTGAACCGTCGAGCTTGACATAGTTCAGGCCCTTTGCCTTCGCCGCCGCCTCGAGCGGGTTCTCGGCCGACTTGTCGGCTAGCGCCGCATGATCTGGATGGCGGAATTCGGCGTTCTCGTCGAGAGAGACCTTGGCGTCCAACGCGATGATCTTGCCGTCAGCTGTCTTGACCAGCGGATTCACCTCGACCAGCGTGGCATCCTCTTTTTCGTACACGGTGCCAAGCAGTTGGAGGAGGCGAGCGATCTCTTCGGCGTCGGGGCCCGAGAAACCGGCTGCGGCCACGATTTCATCGGCCTTGGCCTGGTCGATGCCGACTCGCGGATCGACCGGGATGCGGGCCAAGGCGTCGGGGCGCTCGACCGCAAGCGTTTCGATATCCATTCCGCCCTCCTTGGAACACATGGCGAGATATCGGCGCTCTGCGCGGTCGAGCAACAAGGAGAAGTAGTACTCCTCGGCAATGTCGGCGCCCTCAGCGACCATCACGGTCTTGACCAGATGTCCTTTGATGTCCAGGCCGAGGATCTCAGCCGCCCGAGCCTCTGCCTCATCGGGGCTTTTGGCGACTTTGACACCACCCGCCTTGCCGCGGCCGCCGGCCTTGACCTGTGCTTTGACGACCACGACGGGGCTACCGATGGTGGCAGCGGCTTCCTTGGCCTCGGCGGGGGTAGTTGCCGTGATGCCTCGGAGCACCGGAACCCCATAGCCCTCGAAGAGGTCTCGCGCTTGATACTCGTACAGATCCACACTTGCCTCCATGCTCGCGTCACGTCGGACAGACCGGCTCCGTGGCGAAAGTCCGATTCCGGCACGCCCGCCAGCCAGACGCTCCGAAGCCTATCCATGACCACTGGCTTACATGCAGAAGGCTGAGCTGATCATCCTCAAGACTGTGCCGCTGGTTTGCCGCATCCGCAGGATTCGCGGATGACGAGGTCGGTGGCGAAGCGCTGATACCTGAGCAGCCATGGACGAAGTCATGACCGGCAAGGCTCCTCCGGAGTCGCTGCCGAAGCCATTACCAGGTCAACCAACTGTTCGGGTAACTCCTCAAGGGGCGCCAGCCGGGGCTTTGCTCCCGCTGGCGCCCTTCCGGCCGCCACGTTCACGCGCGCCGCGCGGCCCCCACATTTCCCCGCACCCAGGTAACAATCTCGCTCATCGTCGCCCCGGGCGTAAAAACTTCGGCAACGCCCATCTCCGCCAGGGACTGCCGATCGGCGTCCGGGATGATCCCCCCGCCGAAGACCACAATGTCGTCCGCGCCGGCCGCCTTCAGCAGATCCACCACTTTGGCGAACAGCGTCATATGCGCACCGGAGAGGACCGAGAGCCCAATGGCGTCGGCATCCTCGGCAATCGCCGTCGCGACGATCTGCTCCGGCGTTTGGTGCAGCCCGGTGTAGATGACCTCCATGCCGGCGTCACGCAGCGCGCGTGCCACCACCTTGGCGCCGCGATCGTGACCGTCCAGCCCCGGTTTAGCTACCACGATCCGCAGTGGAGCCGAGGACGGAGACCCGACATCAGATTCCACGACGCCAAACTACTACCGAGTAATATTTCGCCGTGCGGCAGAGTGCCATTGGAGGCATTTCATTCGCAAGGCTTTCGCGGCTCGCGACACGGGAGCTCCCGCACCTGGTGTCCGGACTTGCCCTCGAGGCCGCCTGGGCCGCCACACACGTCATGTTGTATCCGCTCGGCTTGCTGTCCGCGCCGAGTGGTGCCACCGGCGGGCATCGCCGTTACGATCTCAGCGGCCTCAGTCCCGAACAACGCGGACTCCTCCATCACAACGTGGACGCAGCGGCGACGCCCATCTTGCTGGTACACGGGTTTTTCGACAATCACGCGATCTTCACCGTTATGGAACGCGCACTCCGCCGCCGCGGCTTCCAGACGCTGACCAGTTATGACTATGGCCTGCTCACACACGACATCCCGCGGGCGGCCACACGGCTGGGCGAGACGATCGAGTACTTGGCGACGAACAGCGGGTACGAACGCATCCACGTCATCGGCCATAGTCTCGGGGGCCTGATCACCCGCTATTACGTACAACGCCTCGGCGGTGACAGCCGGGTCCACACGCTGGTGACGCTAGGTACGCCGCATCAGGGCACCCAACTAGCAAAAGCCGCGCCCCTGCTACCGCTGGTGCGCCAGCTGGCTCCTAGCTCGGCGGTGATTCAGGAACTGGCGGAGCCGGCACCGGGATGTCGGACCCGGTTCCTGGTATTTCACAGCGACATCGACCCACTGATCGTGCCCAGCAGCAACGCCCGGCTAGAGCATCCTGACCTGACTGTGCACAACATCGCTGTCCGTGGCGTCGGCCATCTCTCGATGCCTCACAACGGAGGCATCGCCTTCACCATTGCTCGAGCGTTACGACAGCTTGATCACGACGGAGCAGCAACCACGCTTAACGCTTAGGTCCGACAAAATCCGAGCAGAAGGGTTGAGGTTCCGTAACCTGTTTGTTATCTTTCTCCAGTTGTCTGGCCTACTTCGGGGGTCCAGTCAAAGACGGAACTAGATCAGACAAACAGTTGGCGCACACATCCAGCAGGGTTCCCTCCGCTGGATGCCGACTCGGGCCGTGGCCCGATCAGGTGCCAGCACCAGTGAGGATGAGGGAGCTGTCCGGGGAACAGCAGACCGAACGCGAGTGGGATCCAGACGTCAGTGCTGGAGACGCGCCCCAGGCCAGGGCGGCCTGGCTGAGAGACATATTCGCCGCCTTGTGCATCTCTGGCCTGGGCCTCGTGGTTGCAGCGTCCGTAGGCCTAACGACCAAAGCGGAGACTACCGAAAATGGGTTGACCGCTCTGCCCGAGACTTCCTCGGCGGTCGTAGTGGCTGCCGACAAGAAGCAGTCGACCACCGAGACTGGTGCGCTGGCTGTGTTCGCACCGCCGGAGACATCGGTGACTGATCGCCCGGCCAGGACTGCCGACCTCCAAGTCGCGATGGTGAAAGAGCAGGCTGCCCAGCGAGATGAGCTGCTGGCCAAGACAGCCGAGGAAGTCAGTCGAGCTGGGAGAGCGGCCAGCGGTGAGGCGCGGCAGAAGGACCTTACCGATGCGGACCGGGCGATTCGCGAAGCCGGAGCCCGAATCGCGGCTGAGAACCTGCGTCGGGCAACCGCTGCTCGAGTGGCTGCGGCGAACCGGCGGCAGGCCGCAGAGAGCGCGTCGGAGGATCATGAAGCGGCTTCCGGGTCAGACCGCGGAAACACCGATAGCAGTTCTGGTGGCGGGTCTACCGGCGGTGGTGGGTCGGGCAGCGGTGGAGGTTCCGGCGGTGTGGCGCCGGTGCTGGGTGCCGTGATTGGTTCCCACTTTGGCGAATACGGGAGTTGGTCGCGCTATCACACCGGGATTGATTTTCGTGCCGCGCATGGCACACCGATTCGCGCCGTGAGGTCTGGGGTGGTGCTCTACGCCGGCAACTCCGGTAACTGGGCGGGCAACCATGTCGCGATCAAGCACGGGGATGGCATGACCACCATGTCCTCGCACATGTCCTCCATGGCGGTCAGGGCTGGCCAGCATGTGCAGGCGGGGGAGGTCATCGGTCGCGTCGGCCAGACCGGACGGGCCTTCGGCGCTCACCTGCACTTCGAGCTTTACCCCGCGGGTGTCAAGTACGGGGACGTCTACCGGGCCATCAATCCGCAACCATGGCTCCGGGCCAGTGGAGTCACAACCCACTGATCTCTTCGGAGCAACCAGCGGACCGCAGCGAGCTCTAAATATCGTGCAACGGGCGATGAGCTCGGAATCAACTCCCGAGATTTTCATCACATTGCGAAAAACACGCGCCAAACTTGCCGAGATCAGCTTGCGTCGCGTTATGCATCCGTTATTGTTTCGGGCAGCGTCCACCGTTTGAAGTCAAAACGCGGGCCTCCAAGCAGACCATCAAAGACTTGTGCTGCGGCAGAGGCAGGACTCGGGGAACCTGTCGTCGTGCGAGGAGATTTGGAGTGCCCAACTCGTCGTCGGAGCGCACTTTTGCGCGTCGCGCGTTGATCGAGGACATCAGAGAAGACCGGAGAAGCTGGCTACGCCACGGGGTGGCAGCGCTCGCGGTGTCGTTTCTGGGACTTGGCGTCGCGGGATCAGTGGCCCTAACGGGTGCGGCACAAAACACCACATTGACGGCAACGGTAGCGACGAACGATCTTGTCAAAAAGACCAGCCGCGCGGCCGAGCGGCCCAGCCTCGACCCGGCGAGGATCAAAAGCATCGCTGACCAGCGGGACGAGGAGCTCAGCAAGATCGGTGCCGAGGTACTTGAGGCCTCCATGGACAGCTCGGAGAAGGCCCGCGCCAAGGCTCTCCAGGAGCTCTCCGACTCGACGCGGCGTCAAGCCATACTGCTCAAACGCGGGCAGGCCAAGCGCAGCGATTCGCCGCCACCTGATACGAACACGGGCTCTGGTGGCGGCAGGGGCTGCCTGCCTATTCGGAGTGGCTACAGCATTGCTGCCGGCTTCGGCCAGGTCGGTCCATGGTCGCGTTACCACACCGGCTTGGACTTCTCCTCTCCCGTCGGTACCCGGTTGTACGCTCCTGCCGCTGGGGTCGTGACCAATGCCGGGATTGGACGAGCCAGCGGCTGGGCCGGTAACTATGTCGCAATTAAGCACGCGAATGGCACCCACACGCTGCTGGCGCATATGTCCAACGTCTCGGTCCGCCTGGGCCAGAGTGTGTCGGCCTGCCAGAACGTGGGAGCGGTTGGCATGACAGGAAGGACCTTCGGGGCCCACGTTCACTTCGAGGTTTACCCCCCTGGTGTGCAACCCGGTGACATCTACCGTGCGATCAACCCAGTGCCATGGCTCAGGGCCCGCGGAGTCAACCCCTAGGGGCGCATTCTCGAGAGCTAGAGCTTCTCCAGCGGTGCATACCGCAGCGACAGCCGCTTGAGACCTGAGGATCCAAAGTCCACATCAGCCATGGCTTTGTCGCCTTCACCGGATGTTGCGACAACGGTGCCCATGCCGAACGTGGTGTGCAGCACTTTGTCCCCGGCCACCAGCGAGGGGATCTCGCGGCTGGTCCGCCTTGCCCCGTAGCCGACCGCATTCCGCCACGTCTGGGTCGCTGTCGCGGAGGTGTTTTGCCAGCTCGTGACCGCAGCTTCGGTACGTCGCCAGTCGACAAGCTGGCTCGGCACCTCGTTGAGGAAGCGGCTGGGCGGATTGTGCTGCGGAGAGCCCCACGAAGACCGAGCGATAGCTCGTGAAATGTAGAGCTGCTTGCGGGCGCGGGTGATCCCGACGTAGGCGAGCCGCCGTTCCTCCGCCAGCTCGTTGCCGGTGCGTTCCGCTATCGCTCGCTGATGAGGAAAAACTCCGTCTTCACAACCGGTGAGGAAGACCGTATCGAACTCCAGGCCCTTCGCTGTGTGCAGCGTCATCAAGGTGACGACGCCGACCTCTGCCTCATCCGGAGCGTGGGGGATCTGATCCGAGTCCGCGACGAGCGCGACTCGCTCCAGGAACGCGCCCAGCGACGCATCAGGCTCAGCCGCCCCCGCCGCCAGGTCGGCCTCCGGGTCGAGTGCGGCGGCGACGTCATCATCCGGCGGTGCTGCTGAGTCGCCGCCCGGAAGCCCGAAGTCGTCCAGCTCCTCTTCTGGAACAGTCAGGGTTGCGACGCCGGTGACGAATTCCCGCGCCACCGTGATCAGTTCTTTCAGGTTCTCCAGTCGAGTCTCGTCCTGCGGATCAGTCGAGTTGTGCAGCTCTGCCAGATACCCCGATCGGTCCAGCACGCTGGTCAAGATGGCGTCTGCCGGCATCCCCTCGGCCACCATGGCTTCGTGGTCATCAAGGAATCTGGCAAAGGCCGTGAGCTGGTTCAGGGAGCGGGATGGCAAACCTGGTATCTCCTCGACCCGGCGAAGTGCGTCGCCGAAGCTGATACCCTCCCGAGCCGCCAGATCGGCCACGGCAGCTTCCGCCCGATCACCGAGACCCCGCTTGGGAACGTTCAGAATCCGGCGGAGGGAGACGTCATCGGCTCTGTTGGCGATGGCACGAAGGTAAGCGATGGCGTCCCGCACCTCGCGCCGCTCGTAGAACCGCACCCCACCAACCACTTTGTATGGCATACCGACCCGGATGAATGCTTCCTCGAACGCACGCGACTGTGCGTTGGTGCGGTAGAACACCGCCGTATCGCCGTACCGGTGCCCCTCCTCGCTGAGCCGCTTGATCTCCGCGGCCACGAACTTCGCTTCGTCGTGCTCGGTGTCAGCGACGTAGCCGATGAGCTGCTCACCGTCGCCGGCAGTGGACCATAGGTTCTTCGGCTTCCTGTTCTCGTTACGCGTGATGACAGCGTTGGCAGCATTCAAGATGGTCTGCGTGGAGCGGTAGTTCTGCTCGAGCAGGATCACTCTTGCTCCGGGAAAGTCCGACTCGAAGTCGTTGATGTTGCGAATGGTCGCACCACGGAAGGCATAGATCGACTGATCGGAGTCACCTACCACCATGAGCTCCGGCGACTCAATGCTCACCACATCTGGATCGGGTGAAGGATCGGGCGCACAGAGCTCCCTGATCAGGACGTACTGAGCATGGTCGGTGTCCTGGTACTCATCAACGAGCACGTGCCGGAAGCGGCGGCGATATTGCTCGCGAAGCTCTGGAAAGGCCTGGAACAGGTGCACCGTGGTCATGATCAGGTCGTCGAAGTCCAGCGCGTTAGCCCTGATCAGCCGCCGCTGATACTCCCGGTACGCCTCGGCGTAGCTCTCCTCCATGGGCGAGCGCGCTCGAGATGCCGCCGACTCATGATCGACGAGCTCGTTCTTGCAGCCCGACACCCAGTTCATGATCGCGCGCACCGGGAAGCGCTTCGGATCAAGATCGAGATCCTGAGCCACTAGCTGCATCAGCCGCTTGGAGTCGGCATCGTCGTAGATCGAGAACGTTCGTGTGATGTTGAACCGGCTGATCTCGGCTCGCAGGATCCGGACGCAGGCAGAGTGGAACGTGGAAACCCACATCAGCTTGGCCCGATTGCCCACCAGGTCCATCACCCGGCCGCGCATCTCGGCGGCTGCCTTGTTGGTGAAGGTGATGGCGAGAATCGAGGCCGGGTGTGCCCGGCGCTGCGTCACCAGATAGCAGATCCGACGGGTCAATACGCGCGTCTTGCCCGAACCGGCGCCCGCCACTACGAGGACGGGACCGCCCTCATGCAGCACCGCCTCCCGCTGTGGCGGGTTGAGTCCTTCCAGCAACTGCTCGACGGTCAGTCTTGCCGGTCTCGCCTGCGCCGTACTCGTCATGGCCGCTCGTCGCTGGGACAAGAGTTCGCATCGCCCCCGCAGAGTTTTCTCATAACCCAGCCCACCCTAGACGTCAGCAAAGACACCATGTTTGACCGCCTTGCGGCGCCTGTCCGCCTGGCGCCAGCGTAAATTGGTCGCTATGCGGGTGCCTACGATCTCGCTCGGCACGCTGCTCAAGCGCGTCGTGCTGGCCGTGGCCGCAGTGCAGGGGGCTACTTTACTCGCCTTGGTGGTGGTCGACTATCGGCGAAAGAAGCTCCGCAAGCCGGCGACCTTCCCGCGACTTCCGCCCGGCTCGGTCACGGTGGGCGGCTCCGAGGTCACCGTCTACACCTACGGCGAAGACCTCTATCGCGACATGCTGAACGCCATCGGTCAAGCCAAGTCGCGGATCTTCTTCGAGAGTTTCATCTGGAAGAGCGACGCCGTCGGCCAGGCGTTCAAGGATGCGCTGATCGAAGCAGCCAATCGCGGCGTCAAGGTCTACGTCGTCTTCGACGAGTTCGCCAACCTGGTAGTGCCACGCTCCTTTTTTGTCTTCCCGAAGAACATCGCAGTACGGCGCCACCCACTGATCGCATCCGGTTTTCGTTTCCCGCGCAACACCGGCCGTGACCACCGCAAACTGCTAGTGGTCGACGACCTCGTCGCGTTCATCGGCGGCTACAACATCGGGAGCCTGTACGCGACCGATTGGCGCGATACTCACGCGCGACTCACCGGCGACATCGTGTGGGACGTGCAGAACGCCTTCATTGACTTCTGGAATCTCTGGTCCGGGCGGCGCCGCGCCGCGTTGCCCGATTTCGGCAGCGCTACCTGGCAGCCGGACATTCGGATCCACCGAAACATGCCGCGCAACATGGTTTATCCCATTCGCGGAATGTATCTGAGTGCCATCGACCGGGCGTCCCACCACATCTACCTGACACACGCGTACTTCATCCCCGACCAGGACATCCTGCACGCCTTGGTGCGAGCTGCACGTAGGGGCGTGGACGTACGAATCATCATTCCCGCCGAGTCCAACCACATCGTGGCTGACTGGCTCTCCCGCGGCTTCTACAGCCAGCTGCTCCGCAACGGCGTACGGCTGTTTTTGTATCAAGGCGCCATGGTGCACGCGAAGACCGCCACTATCGACAGTCAGTGGTCGACGATCGGCACCGCAAACATCGACCGGATTAGCCTGATGGGCAACTACGAGATCAACATGGAGGTCTTCAATCCCGCGGTAGCGCGGCAGATGGAGGAGATCTTCTCGATCGACTCCTCCAACACCATCGAGCTGACCTTGGCCGACTGGCAGCGGCGGCATGCCATGGTGAAGTTCTCCGAGACCGTGCTGACCCCGCTGCGCCCCCTCCTTTGAGCCCGAAGTAGGCGCACCGAGGGATGGTCGGCGCCTTATGCCCCCAATAACTGACACGCGTTCTCACGACACGCGGTGCAGATGCCAGCTGAGTGTGACTGGCGTCAGCTTCTAAGAGATCTCGAATCCATCATTCGCGGATCGGCGGCACACCAGTCAAAGTCGCGGCCTTGATCAGGGTGCGCAAGGCGGGGTCGTGGACCTGCTCAAGTGAGGTGATCCGCAGGCTACGCATGGTGAGAGAGCCCCCGACCTGCCTGCCACCAGCCTCAGGCAGCAGCCCGCGCGGATCAGGCAGCTCGCCGCCGTGATAGAAGCCCAGGGTGACATGCCGCTGGAACGGCATCAAATACGCGAACTGCTCGGTGAACTTCTTCGGCCCTGTTCCCCAGCCGACCGAGCCCTGCCGTGGCCACACGACTTCGACCGTTTGCGGCAGCACATCGTAGATCAAGTCGCGAACCGCTCGTGCGAGCTCCTGGATGGCATCGGATGACTCCGCGATGATCTCGGCAAAGGCAGCGTCGTCCTCTCGGCCCCGATCATTGACGCGTCCTGCCGGCTCAGCCATATGGTCTCCCTGGTCGGTTCGGGTGAGCATCGCCTAGCGCAACTACTGCTTGGACTGCTCCTCGAGTCGGGCTCGGATGATCTTCTCCACGAGCTCCCTCGGAAGGGGCTGATCAGCGCTGAAGTGGATCGTGGCTCCGGAGACTTTGTGTGTTTTGGTGATCTCATCCTTCATCGCTTTGGCGAGCTGAGGGCTCATGGTGAAGAAGGACAAGTGGTTCTGCTGAGCAGCGAAGCCGACCAGGTCCGGCCGCACCGCGAAGATCACCGCCCCTCCGTAGGAGATTCGCTCCTGCACATCCGGCACTGACGCCTTGATCAACTGCCGTAATTCTTCGAGAGTCTTTCGCTCCTGGTCCGGCAGCGCCGCCAGGTAGCCGTCCACCGCTTCCGGGTCATCCTTGCTTCGTGGCATCCGGTTCGGAACCTCCGCTCGATGTTCCTGATCAGCGGCCGGTCAGACGTTGGCCGATTCCAACGCTACTTCGCCGCTTGGCACCGCAGCCCTCCGCCTGGAGCGCACCGCGGCGAGATAGAGGCCAGCAGCTGTGACCAGCAGGACAGCGATTAGATCGGAACCCTCGCCACATCGGGGACCTCTAGTGCGCTGAGGTGCGTGCGGGTGTTGGTCACTCAACTCCATGCGGAGGGGTTCGCGACCAAAGTGGCAACCGGCTTCGGCATCTCGCCAGAAACCACATGCGCAAGCGTGACGCCCTCCAGAATCGCCCGTTCCGAAGCCCGCAAAGCTATCCAGACCTCCTGCAGTGCCGCTGCCGATCCGACGTAGGCCAAGTTCTCTGGCCGACTGCCGCGCACGTTGGCTAGCTCGCCGTCAAGGGCCCGGATCACATCGGCGATGCTGATCGTCCCAGCCGGCCTTGCCAGGCGATACCCACCCTCGGGCCCGCGTTGGCTGCGCAGCAGTCCCGTGCGCCGCAGCTCACCGAGGATGCTCTCCAGGTATTTGTTGGGGAGACGCTGCGCTTCGGCGAGCTGCTCCACGGTACGCGGCGCGTCGGCGGCGGCCAGCTCCGACATCGCCCGGAGCGCGTAGTCCACTCGAGCCGAAAGCCTCATCCGAGCAGACCCCTCTTACCACCACAATCTCCGGTCACGGCTTCACCTCACGATCGACCTTACTGCCACAACACAGCGACTGCGGCGCTGGTCAGCGTGAGGCCGCCGATCAGCCCCCAGAGCCCACGCGGGATGGAGGCGAACTTCCGGTTCTTCACCACCAGCAGTACTACCAAACCCGTCAACAGGAGCTTAAGGGCGATCTTGACGTGGTTCACCGGAGTGGGGCCGATCTCCTCCAGCCAGACCAGCGCCACACCTGTGATCAAAAGCGTCAGGGACCCGTGCAGCATCGCTGCATTGACCTC
>JAJTCL010000220.1 GCA_021323255.1 Propionibacteriaceae bacterium
GGCCGGCCGCAAGATGCCCAAAGTAGGTATCGGCCCGCTCGAAGGCCGCATCGGGCTCCACATCGCCGACGATCGACAAGACGGCATTGTTCGGCAAGTAATGTCGCCTGAAGAAGGCATGGACATCCTCCAGCGTGGCTGCATCCAGGTCTTCCATGGAGCCGATTGTGGTGTGGCCGTACGGGTGGTCAGATGGGAAAGTCAGGGTATTGAGCAGCTCCATGACATCCCCGTACGGCACGTTGTCATAGCGCTGCCGTTTCTCTTCCTTCACAACCTCGCGCTGGTTGTCGAGGTTCTCCTGGGTCAGCGCATCCAGTAGCGTGCCCATCCGGTCGGCCTCCAACCACAGGGCGAGGTCAAGGCCACCGGTTGGCAAAGTTTCGAAGTAGTTGGTCCGGTCGAACCAGGTGGTGGCGTTGACAACGGCCCCAGCCGCCTGCAGCAGGGCGATGTGCTGGCCAGAGACGACGTGCGCGGAGCCCTGGAACATGACGTGCTCGAAAAGATGGGCAAATCCAGTGCGGCCCTGCTCCTCATCACGGGAACCGACGTCGTACCAGAGGTTGACCGCCACCGACGGTGCGATGTGGTCCGGGCTGGAGATGACGCGTAATCCGTTCGCCAAGCTTTGCTGGACAATCGGGTAGCCAAGCTGGGGGAGCGCGCCCGAAGTCATGCCCCACATCTCAGCACACCGCTCCCATCCCAGTAGGTGCTGGGGGCGTGCTGACTAATCGATCACTCCGGCGATCCGCGCCGGCTCGGCGTACGCCAGGGCCAGGCTGGTGATCGTCTCGTGCACGTTGAGTCCGCTGGGATTGGGGACCACCCAGACTCTGGCGCTCGAAAACCGATCCGCCTGCTCGCCGCCGCGGGCACTCGGGTTGCCAAAGGCCGCACGGTATGCGGTAAGGCCAGCGATCGCGACGACCAGCGGGTGATGCAGGGCGACGAATTCTTCCAACCGGGTACGCCCCGCCCGGAGCTCGGCGGGGGAGAGCTCGTCAGCCCGCGCGGTCGCGCGATTCACCAGGTTGGTGATACCGATGCCACGCTGCATCAGATATGCGCGGTCCTGCTCCGTCATCGGTTTACCGCGGTCAAGATCACGATCAATAATGCCAGCGAGGCGCAACGCTGGATAGAAACGGTTGCCTGGGTGACAGAAATGCGTCTGGGTCGCGGCCGTCCAGAGACCGGGATTGATTCCGACGAAGAGCAACTTCAGATCAGGGCCAATCAGGTCGGGCACCGATGAATTCCGAAATGACTGCAACTCGGCTTGGGTGAAGCCCACACGGGTCACCGTAGTGCGCATTGGCCACGATCAAGTTGAAACCGCGCGCAGCAGGACGGGAGCTTGCGAGTGTCGAACCTTGCAACTTCTCAAGCCGCCGGCGAAACACGGTTAGCCTTTCTCCGTGACGGACATCGCGGGCCATGGTCCTGATGCCGCGCGTGAGACCAGACGTCGGCTCGGCACCGTCTTGGCGACCTTTCTCCGGGCATTCGCATCCACTGTCGCACTTGTCGCGCTCTACTATCTGCTGCCGCTAAGTCCCTCCTCGGTCGGTGTCGCGGTCGGGATGCTCACAGTCGGGCTCTTGGCCCTTGTCGGATTGGTCGCGTTTCAGGTCCGCGCGATTATCAGGGCAACACATCCGGCGCTGCGCGCGGTGGGCGCCCTGGCGACAAGCGTTCCACTGTTTCTGCTGCTCTTTGCTGGCACGTATTTCGTCATGGGCAGGCTCGCAGCAGACAGTTTCAGCGAACCGCTGACTCGCACTGACGCCTTGTACTTCACCGTTACCGTGTTTGCGACGGTGGGATTCGGTGACATTACCCCTTTGACGGAAGGGGCCCGGGCAGTGGTGACCGGGCAGATGATCGCTGGCATCGTCATCCTTGGGCTGGGCGTCAGGATCATCGTGGATGCAGTCAAGCGCGGCCAGCAGCGGCCGTCGGTACAAAAGAACGACGCCGCGCCGGTCGTAGAGCGCCCTCTGGAGTAGGCCGCGGATTTGCATCGGTCAACCGGTAGTGACCCAGGCCGCGCTGAGCACTGTCGCCGCGCACGTCGGCGTTGAGGGCAACTAAGCAGGCTCTGGCGACTTGGGGCCCGGGGCCGGGAGCACATTGGTGATCACGAAGGCAACGGCGACGGCCACGACCACCTGCGGTGTCACGATCACGCCGTCGACGCCCATCAGTAGTACGGCGAGCAGCGTCGAAGTCAGCGGCAACCGCAGCATGGCAGTGCACATGGCTCCGATGCCCATGCCGATCCCTGCCGCCAAGTTCATGCCGGGCAACCCACTTGCGGCAATACCGATCGCTGCGCCAATGAACATCGAGGGAAAGACCGGGCCTCCACGAAACGCGCTCAGCGAGAGTCCGTAGGCCAAGGCCTTGCACAGAACGAGCAGGATCATCAGCGCGACCGAGTAGTCGGCGGCGTTTTCGACCAGCTCGGGCAGTGCGTCCTGTCCGGAGAACAGCACCTGGGTGAAACTTTGTCCGGAGAGCAGCTGGTAGGCCATGGCTATGACACCAATGAGCAGGCCCAGGGCCGACGTCACCAGCACTCGGTTCAGATGCACGATCGGACGAAGCCACAGTCCTCCAGACCGGATCAACCACCCCAGCAGAGCGCCTGCCGCTCCCATGACCACGGCCCAGGCCAAAGTGGCCAACGTCGGTGGCACGGCGGCCGGTACCGAAGTCAGCGCAAGCGAAAAGCTGCCAAGTCCTGTCCAGTTGTCCAGACCGACGAAGACCAATGCCCCAACGCCTGAGGCCAGCAGACCTGGCAGCGCCACCAGACTGAGTGTCATCCCACTGAGCCCAGCCACCTCCATGATCAGGAACGCACCGAGCACGGGGGAGCCGAGCAGTGTGCTGATCGCTGCAAAACTGCCGGCCGAAGCCATAATCATCAGGGCCATCGGCGGCGCGTCCTTCCTGACAAGGCGGACGGTCAGCGCCCCAAGCCCGCCGCCGATGGCAATCAGCGGTGCTTCGGGCCCGAGCACAGCGCCAAGGCCGAGTGTGGCCAAGGCAGCGAGGATTATGCCTGGCAGCTCGCGTGCGGTGGCGGGTCCTCCGCCGGTCTGAAAGCCAAATGCGGGCGAGTGTCCGCCATTGCCCGGCAGGTATCTGATGGTCAACGCGACGAGCAGCCCGCAGAGCACCAGCCAGGGCAGCGGCCACCAGGGGGGTGCGGGGCCTCCAAGCATCTGATTCGGCAGGTCGGAGAACAGGAATCGCTGCATCGCAGCCACCAATGCGAGGAAGCCATAGGCGACGGCAGAAATGGGAATACCCAGGATCGCCGCAAGCGCAAGTGCTCCGATGTATCGCTTGGAACGGATTACGGCGACCGGATCCATTGCGGGTGCTCCACCGGCAGGCGCTGCGGCAGCCTGGCTCGCCTCTGGGACTGCCGCACTCCTAGGACTGTTCGAGTCAGCCATCAGATGGAGTCTCTCTTCAGATCGATCGGATGACGTAGCAACATGCCGGAGCCGAAGAGCCCAACCAGATGCCGCGGCCGGAGGGAGGCCCGAACGTCGGGGCCAGCGTACGACGTCGCGCTTGAGCGGAAGGGACGCGTCCGGACTTGCTGGCGAGTCGGCTCAGTGACCGCGTCATGTGCCCGATTCTTGGCCGGCCTGTCGGTCGTCGGCACGCGCTCATCCCTGAGGGGTGATGTGGCTGGGGCCTGGTTTGGATAGGAATTAAAGCCGACGGAGGTGACGCACCACGTTGGGTTGCACTTTCTCGAGGAGAGCGGCATGACGGTAAGGCCGGCCAATCTCAACAAAGCGATCGCTTGGCTATTCGTCATTGGCTCAGCGTTGTTCGTGTTGGGATCCGTACCGGCGTACCTGAACGCAGTCGGAGCAACGGCCGACAGCGTGACGTACTTCGTCGGCTCGATCTTCTTCACGGCGGCTTCGTTCGCGCAACTCCTGCAAGCCCAGACTCCGGCAATGACCGAGGTTGACCCAGACTCGCAACTCCAGCGGGCACCAGTCCGGTTTTGGGCACCGCGGCCGCATGATCACAATTGGCTTGCAGCCATTGCACAGTTTCCCGGCACATTGTGTTTCAACATCAGCACCCTTGCAGCTCTCACGCACAATGCAACGGCACACGAGCAGGACCGGCGGATCTGGCGGCCTGACTTCTACGGGTCGACGCTTTTCCTGGTGGCGAGCGTCTTCGCCCTTCTCGCGCTGGGGCGTTTCCTCAGCTTCCAACCGCGCTCTTTTCCTTGGCGCATCGCCTGGCTGAACATGATCGGCTCCATTTTGTTCATGATCTCGGCGCTGGCGAGCTTTGTGCTTCCCGGTACCGGGGAGTTGATCAATAGTTGGGTCTCGATCGCCGGCACGCTGCTCGGCGCCCTCTGCTTCCTGATCGGAGCGATCTTGATGTTCCCCGCGTGGAGACATGCCGTCCGTCCCGCACAACCCTCGCGTCCTGAAGAGCCACAGAATCGAAGGAGAAGCCAATGACCACCCCCTCCGACCCAATGCCCCACCAGGTGCTGTTTGGGAATCGCTTCAGCACCCAAGAAGTGCCGAGCCGCGAATTCCCCGATAACGGGATGACCGCTGTTGACGCCATGCGGCTGGTCGCCGAAGACCTTGCGCTCGAAGGCGATCCAGCTCGTAACCTCGCCACATTCGTCACCACATGGATGGAGCCCGAGGCGCAAAGGATTATCGCAGCAAACCTGCACCGCAACTTCATCGACCATGCCGAGTACCCGCGTACCGCCGAAATCGAGCAGCGCTGTATCCGGATGATCGCCGACTTGTTCCATGCGCCAGGTGAGACCACCGGGGCACGTACTCAGGGCTCCTCGGAGGCGATCATGCTGGGCGGGCTGTCGTTGAAGTGGAATTGGCGCAAGCGTCGCCAGGCCGCGGGGGAGTCCACGGCCAACCCGAACCTGGTGTTCGGTGGTGATGTGCATGTGGTGTGGGAGAAGTTCTGCCGTTATTTCGATGTGGAACCGCGGATTGTGCCGTTGCAGCCGGGCAAGTACACGATCGGACCAGACGATGTCAGCCCACACATCGACCAGAACACCATCGGGGTTGCGGCGGTATTGGGAACCACGTTTACCGG
>JAJTCL010000221.1 GCA_021323255.1 Propionibacteriaceae bacterium
CCGAGGAATCGGAGGGGCTTCTTCGACCGATCACGACCTCGAATCCCTCGGCTGGTGCTGATGAGGTGATGCCGTCCAAGACCGTGATGATGTAGGGGTTCTGCAGCTCAGGAACCACGACCTCGATGGATCGGTTCTGCTCACGAGGCCGGGATCCATCGGATCCCACCGGTCGGTACTCGGAGTCCCTCAGATGCTTTTGGACCCGGCGACGAGTCTCGACTGAGACATCACCGCGGTCGTTGAGCACCTTTGACACAGTGGCTACCGAGACCCCCGCGGCGTCCGCGATTACCGCGAGTGTGGTACGGCGTTTCGCCACTGCCGACCTCCAGCCTAAACGAGTTTCGGCAGGTCGAACCTGTCGACCAGCCGCTGCAATCGTTATATATACGCCAAAATCGGCAAGAATGCAGCTCTTGACACCCAACGTCTTGAGTCTCTATCGTAGGCAGAACTTTTCGAAACTCTCGAAATATTTCGAAACCCGACGCCCCACCTGTCTCTCCCTGGAGGATCGATGACAACTTCTGGCACCAGTCGCCGAACGTTCCTAGGACTCGCCGCCGGGTCCGCCCTCGGCGCCCTTGGGCTATCTGCCTGCGGCACGTCTGGCCCTGCTCAACCCGGCGGAGCGGCCAGCGCCCCGGCAACCGGCGGGGGTGCTGCCGGCACAGCCTCCATGTGGGCCCTGACCGGGCAGCCCAATCAAGGCATTCGCGAGGACTCGGTCGAGGCGTTCAACAAGTTGGGCAAGGGAAGCATCGAGGTTACGTTCTTCCAGAACGATCCCTACAAGGCGAAGATACGTACCGCGGTGGGAGCTGGGGAGGCACCAACGATCATCTTCGGCTGGGGCGGAGGCATCCTCAAGTCTTATGCCGACGCCGGCCAGGTCGAGGACCTTACGAGCTGGCTCAACGAGAATGCTGCCTTCAAAGACAAGTTCATCCCAGCGGTGTGGAAGGCCGCGACGATAGACGACAAGATCTACGCGGTTCCCATCCAAAACACTCAGCCGATTGTCCTGTACTACAACAAGATGCTGTTCGAGAAGGCCGGTGCCCAGCCGCCGGCGACCTGGGACGATGTGATGAACCTGGTCAATGTCTTCAATGGCCAAGGGGTGGCGCCGTTCTCGCTGGGTGGCCAGTCCAAGTGGACCTCGATGATGTGGTTGGAGTATCTGTTCGACCGGATTGGTGGCCCCGAGGTCTTCGACGCGATCTACGCGAACAAGCCCGATTCGTGGTCCAACCCCGCGGTGATCGAGAGTGCCACGAAGGTGCAAGAGCTAGTCAAGGCTAACGGCTTCATTAAGGGGTTCTCTTCGATAGCCGCCGACACCCAGGCTGACCAGGCTCTGCTTTACACCGGCAAGGCAGCCATGCTGCTGCACGGCGGCTGGGCATACGGCAACATGAAGGCGACTCAACCGGAGTTCACCTCCAGCGGGCTCGGCTGGGCAAATTTCCCGACATTGCCCGGCGGCAAGGGAGACCCGAAGAACGCCGTGGGCAACCCGGCGAACTATTTCTCGATTTCGTCCAAGGCCACCGATGAAGAGAAGGCGGTTGCCAAGGCCTATTTCACTGACGGCCTGTTCACCGATGCCGAGATCGACGCGTTCATCAACAGCGGCCAGGTGCCGGTAGTCAAGGCGGCGGAGACGAAGCTGGCAAGCTCTCCCGATGCAGCGTTCCAGCAGTTCGTGTTCAACATGACGAGCCAGGCGCCCAATTTCCAGCAGTCTTGGGACCAAGCGCTAAGCCCTGCCCAGGCCGAGGCACTGCTGAACAACATCGACCAGCTGTTCTTGCTGAAGATCACGCCCGAGCAGTTCGCGGACGCGATGAACGGCACCCTCGGGGCCTGACATGACGGCCGTCGCTCCCCTAGCTCCGGCCGGAACTGGGACTGAGTTGCAGGAGCCAGCACCGCCGGCCGGCGGCGCGAAGAGTCGGCTCGGCATCCTGGTGCTTCCGGCCCTACTGATGTTTCTCGCGTTCGCTTTCATTCCGCTGATCGGCGTCCTGGTGCTTTCCTTCACTGATTGGGACGGGATCAGTGCCATCCAGTTCACCGGCTTGCAGAGCTGGGTCCAGGTATTGACCGATCCAGGCACCTGGCATGCGCTCTGGCTGACCTTCGCGCTCATGATCATAACCTGGCTGGTGCAAACCCCGATCAGCTTGCTGCTGGGTACCTTCATCGCCGGGCAACAGCACTACCGGGCATTCCTGGCAGTGCTGTTCTTCCTGCCCCTGCTGATGTCATCGGCTGCCATAGCGATCGCGTTCAAGTCCCTGCTGGACCCCAACTTCGGGCTGGCCGCCGGGTTGCACCTGCCATTGCTGGCACAGGACTGGCTGGGTAATCCCACGCTGGCCTTCGTCACTGTGGTCTTCGTGATCGCCTGGCAGTTCATCCCCTTCCATACGCTGCTCTACCAAGGCGGTGTACGGCAGATCCCCGAACAGATGTACGAGGCGGCTCAGATCGACGGGGCCGGGCGGGTCCGGCAGTTTTTCTCCATCACGCTGCCGCAATTGAAGTACACCATCATCACGTCTTCAACCCTGATGCTCGTCGGATCGCTGGTCTACTTCGACCTCATCTGGGTCCTGACCCAGGGCGGCCCAGGCAACGCGACACGCATCCTCGCCCTAGACATGTACATCCGCGGCTTCCAGGCGAACCAAATGGGTGCAGCGAGTGTCATCGGCGTAATCCTCGTGGTAGTCGGGCTGGTACTGACGCTCCTCATCCAACGCATCGGCGGCAGGGACCTGAGAGCTAGCCAGATGGAGGGAATGTGAGATGAGTACCACCGTTGCCACTCCAGTGGCTGCGCCGCCACGCGCTCCCTCCGCGCCCCGCCGAATAAAGGGTCGCCGCAACTACCTGGGCGGCTTCTTCGCTTGGGTGTGGCTGGCGATCATCATCATCCCGGTCTATTACGTGGTGATCACCACCTTTAAGGACCAGGGCGCGTACTTCACCGAAAATCCGCTCGCTCCTCCCAGCCCGCCGACATTTGCGGCGTACCTGGACGTCTGGGAGGCCGGGATCGGCCGTTACTTCCTCAACTCGGTGATCGTCACCATCGGTGCGGTGATCCCGCTCGTCATCTTCAGCTTCCTGGCTTCGTACGCCATTGTCCGGGGCGACAGCAAGATGCTGCGCTTCAGCCGGACATTATTCCTGCTGGGTCTCGCCATCCCGGCGCAGGCTACGATCGTCCCCCTCTATTTGATCATCACCCGGATTCAGATGTACGACTCGCTGGGCGCGCTGATCTTGCCATACATCGCCTTCGGAATCCCGCTCACCGTGTTGATCTTGAGCAACTTCATCCGGGACGTACCGCGTGAGCTGTTCGAGTCGATGCGACTCGACGGCTGCACCGACTGGCAGATGGCCTGGAAGCTGGCGTTCCCGTTGACTCGGCCGGCGATCGTTACCGTCAGCATCTACAACGGCCTACACGTCTGGAACGGATTCCTCTTCGCCCTGATCTTGACCCAGAGCCCAGAGAAGCGGGTGATGCCGCTGGCGCTGTGGGCCTTTCAGGGTGAGTACAGCGTAAACATCCCGGCCATCCTGGCGGCTGTGGTGCTGTCCACGCTGCCGATCTTGGTGCTGTATGTCCTCGGCCGTCGGCAAATGCTGCGTGGCCTGACAGCGGGATTTGGTAAGTAGCCTCGCGCCCCCGTGGCCCTCGCCGTTCGAGCCCGGTCACAACCTCACACACTTGGATATGGACACCCCAGTCGTCGTCAGCTACGCCTAACTACATAGGAGGAGTCATGGCACCGCAGCCCACCAAAGAAGACAAGTTCAGCTTCGGTTTATGGACGGTTGGCTGGCAGGCACGAGACATGTTCGGCGATGCAACTCGCCCCTATCTCACCGGCGTCGAAGCGGTCCACAAGCTTTCCGAGCTCGGCGCCTACGGCCTGACCTTTCACGACGATGACCTCATCCCGCCGGGTGGCAGCAGCAGCGCGCGGCAAAAGATCATCGATGAGTTCACCACCGCCCTGAAGGAGACCGGAATGGTGGTGCCGATGGTGACCACCAACCTGTTCTATGACCCGGTATTCAAAGACGGCGGCTTCACCAGCAACGACCGGAGTGTGCGGCGGTACGCGATGCGCAAAGTGATGCGCAACATGGACCTCGCGGCCGAACTGGGGGCCCAGATCTATGTCTTCTGGGGCGGCCGGGAAGGCTCAGAGGTCGACTTCGCCAAGGATGTGCGCGCGGCGCTTGATCGATACCGAGAGGCCTTGGACACGCTCGCCCAGTACTCGATCGACCGCGGCTACGGACTGCGGTTCGCGATCGAGCCCAAGCCGAACGAGCCGCGAGGCGACATCCTGCTGCCCTCGATCGGTCATGCGCTGGCGTTCATCAACGAGCTCGAGCACTCCGACATGGTGGGCATCAATCCCGAGGTCGGGCATGAACACATGGCCAGCCTCAACTACACCCACGGCATTGCGCAGGCGCTGTGGGCCGGGAAGCTGTTCCACATTGACCTGAATGGGCAGAAGGGTCCGCGCTTCGACCAAGATCTGGTGTTCGGCCACGGCGACCTGCTGCAAGCGTTCTCCACCGTCGACCTACTGGAGAACGGCGCGCCCGGCGGCGGTCCGGCGTACGACGGGCCGCGGCACTTCGACTACAAGCCGCCGCGCACCGAGGACATGGACGGGGTCTGGGAGTCGGCTCGGGCCAATATGGAGCTCTACCTGATGTTGCGGGATCGGGCGCGGGCGTTCCGGGCCGATCCTGAGGTGCAGGAGGCGCTCGAGGCTGCTCGGGTGGACGAGCTCAGCCAGCCCACCTTGAATGACGGGGAGACGTACGAGCAATTGCTTGCCGACTCGACGGCGTATGAGGACTACAACCTCGACACCCCGCGTACCCAGGGCTACGGCTTCGCCCGCCTCCAGCGGCTGGCCGTACAGCACCTGCTCGGCGCTCGTTGAATGCCAGTACTGACGTGCGAAAGGCACAAACAAAATGCCATTTGAGTTCCATGTCGCGACAACCGGATCCGACCAAGCCGAAGGCTCCGAGGACCGTCCGCTCCGGACCATCAATCGGGCTGCGGACCTCGC
>JAJTCL010000222.1 GCA_021323255.1 Propionibacteriaceae bacterium
CTGCTGGAGCGTACGCCTAACTGGTCGCCGCCAGACCTCAGCGGCGTCGAGCTGGTCGTTCAGCCGCATTGCCACCACGCCTCTGTGCTCGGCTGGCAGGCCGATGCCACCTTGCTTGCCGCGACCGGGGCCACCGTAACCACTGTCGGCGGTTGCTGCGGCCTGGCTGGCAACTTCGGGGTGGAGAAAGGCCACTACGAAGTGTCGGTCAAGGTGGCCGAGCATGATCTGCTGCCAGCCGTGGCGGCTCACCCCGACGCTCTGGTGCTGGCCGACGGTTTCTCGTGCCGTACTCAGCTTGCCCAGCTTGCCGACCGCAGGGCCATCACCCTCGCCGAACTCCTCGCTCACCCCTGACTTGTCAGCGTCTGGGTTGGGCGATCAGCGGGTGAGGCGGCGGTGGATCACGCGGTGTGGGCGGGCCGCCTCAGCGCCGAGCCGGGCGATCTTGTTGGCCTCGTAGTCGGCGAAGTTGCCCTCATACCAGAACCACCTGGCCTCTTCTTCGTCATCGCCCTCCCAAGCCAAGATGTGGGTCGCGATCCGGTCCAGGAACCAGCGGTCGTGAGAGATCACCACGGCACATCCGGGAAAGTCGAGCAGAGCATCCTCCAGTGACTGGAGAGTTTCCACGTCAAGATCATTGGTAGGTTCGTCGAGCAGCAGCAGGTTGCCGCCCATCTTCAGCGTCAACGCCAGGTTGAGGCGGTTGCGTTCACCTCCGGACAAGACACCGGCAGGCTTTTGCTGATCCGGGCCCTTGAACCCGAAAGAGGCGACGTAGGCCCGGGAGGGCATTTCGAAACTGGCCACCTTGATGTGGTCGAGCCCGTCGGATACCAGTTCCCACACGTTCTTTCTCGGGTCCAGTCCGGAGCGGCCCTGGTCGACGTAGGAGATACGCACCGTATCGCCGAGCACCAGATCCCCGGAGTCTGGCTGCTCTTCACCAACGATCATCCGGAAGAGCGTTGACTTGCCGACACCGTTGGGCCCGACCACACCGACAATCCCAGCGCGCGGCAACGAGAAGCTGAGCCCGTTGAAGAGCAGTTTGTCCCCGAAGCCTTTAACCAGCATCTTTGCCTCGAGCACGTTGCTGCCCAGCCGCGGGCCCGGTGGGATGTTGATCTCTTCGAAGTCGAGCTTCCGGCTGCGCTCGGCCTCGGTCGCCAACTCCTCGTAGCGAGCCAGCCGAGCCCTGTTCTTCGCCTGGCGGGCTTTCGGGTTGGACCGTGCCCACTCGAGTTCTCGCTCCAAGATCTTTGCTCGCTTGGCATCCCGGCGGCCCTCGATCTGGAGTCGAGCCTTCTTGGTGTCCAGGTAGGTGGAGTAGTTGCCCTCGTACGGATGGGTCCGACCGCGGTCCAGCTCGAGGATCCATTGCGCGACGTTGTCCAAGAAGTACCGATCGTGCGTCACAGCCAAGACTGCACCCGGGTAGGCCTTCAGGTGAGTTTCCAGCCACTGCACCGACTCTGCGTCTAGATGGTTCGTCGGCTCATCGAGCAGCAGCAGGTCCGGCTGCTGCAGTAGCAGCTTGCAGAGCGCGACCCGCCTCCGTTCCCCACCGGAGAGCAGGTCCACCAGGGCATCGGGCGGTGGGCAGCGCAGCGCATCCATAGCCTGCTCGAGTTGGGAGTCGATATCCCACGCGTTGCGATGGTCCAACTGGGTTTGGACCTCCCCCATCTCCGCCATCAGGGCATCGAAGTCGGCGTCCGGCTCGCTCATGGCGGTACCGAGCTCATCCATCCGCGCCTGGAGCGCCTTGACGTCGGCAACCCCCTCCTCAACGTTCTCCAGCACCGTCCTCCCCTCCGTCAAGGGAGGTTCCTGCAGCAAGATTCCTACCGTCGCATCCTTCGCGAGCATGGCATCGCCGTTGTTGGGTTTCTCCATGCCCGCCATCAGCTTGAGCAGGGTGGACTTGCCTACGCCATTGGGACCGACGACACCGATTTTGGCGCCGGGAAAGAAAGACAACGTGATGTTGTCCAGCACGACCTTGTCGCCCAGTGCCTTGCGGACGTTGTGCATGGAATAGATGAACTCAGGCATAGCTGATGGGGAGCCTTCACTGTGTACGCCGTGAACTTGTGCAGGGCGGCCATCGCGGCCCCCCGCGGCGCTCAAGTATGCCAGGCCTGGGGACAAGCGGTGACGCACCACCGGCGGCCACTGCGGAAGCGGGCCAGCCTGATGGTGCGTCACCTGTGGACGCGGATCCGCCTCGCGGATCGGACCCGGCCCACCGCCTGAGTCCCCGCAGTCCGCCCTGACGCCGGTCCGGAACAACCGGCACGGACTGCCTCAGGCGGCCTGCACGGCCTGGGCCGCGCGCTCCTCCGCGCTCAGCCCTGCCGCGTCAACCTCGTCTTCCGGGGGTGGCCCATCGACCTCCTGGGAGTCAGTGGTCGTGAGTCGAGGTCGGCGTCGGAAAGCGGAGGTGCCACGGTTCAAGTCATGACCGACCATGTCAGCCTCAAGCACCAGACGCTCGTGGGTTTGGCCGTCCTTTTCCCAGACATTGGTTCGCAGCTTGCCGACAACCACCACCGGATCGCCCTTGCGTACGCTCGCGGCCACGTGCTCGGCCAGCAAACGAAAACAGCTCACCTCGATCCAGGTGGTGTTGCCGTCACCCCACCCGCTCTTGGTCCGGATGCGCGGCGTGCAGGCCAGCCTGAACGCCGAAACGGTTCCGCCGCCACGGATCTCTACCTCAGACCCGGCGTAGCCCGTGATGTGTACCAGTGCCTCCATCAGCCCGACCTCTCACTCCTGAAATGCGTCTTCGCTATCAGGATGTGGACGTGCACTCACATCGTGCGGCCGACTCGAAATCTGTGGAGGACGCTTCGAGGCGGCGTTTGCCTGTGGACAGACTGAACGGTCCGGTCGACGGACGTGCTGTGGTCAGGGTACGGAGTCGCAGAACCTCAGACCGACTGCCTTTGTTTACCTAACCATCCGCGTGGCAGTGCGGCGGCGATGGCATCGGCATAGGCCTGGTAGCCGGCAGCAGTCGGGTGAAAGGCTTCTGGGCCTGCGGGGTAGATGAAGAGTTGCAAAGGATCCGCGCCGATGCCGTGTCCCTCAAACTGTTCGGTCACGTCAACGTAGTGGATATTGATATCGGCGTCCTTCGCAACGCTGACAGCTTGCTCGATGGTGATATTAAGTTGATCAATTGCCGCATTGATTGTTGCATACAAGGGATTGACGGGCTCAAAGAGGTGCGGATAGCCAGTCACCAGGATTCGCGCCTCTGGCGCCACTTCCGCCACTTCGGTATACAGTTCTGTGAGCTCGCGGCCGACCTCCGGCAGTCGGGCGATCCTCGCGCGGATCTCAGCTTCGCAATTGGCCGGCGTTTGGGTACAAGCGGTTAGCAAGCCAGACAGATCCAAATTGGCCGCACCAACTGTTAAAGTCACCAGCCGCGTCTTGCTGTTCAGCGCCGACAGCTGATTGTCGACCACGGCGGAGGTGGTCGCGCCACTGCATGCGACATTGGCCTGCAAATCGATGCGACTTCCAAGGTCAACCAAGAACGCCGGATAGCCGCCATCGCCATGCTCGCAGTCGGGGTAACCGCCAGCGGCCGTTCCTGCCGCGTAGGAGTCGCCCAGCGCAACGTACTGGACAGCGCTGGGAGCGGCTGCAGCGGGTAGCGCCGCAACCGTCACGAATCCTGCCAAAGCTATGACGCTGGTTACCAGACCAGACAGCAAACGCCCCCGAGCACTCATAAGCGGGAAACTATCGCGTTCCTCGAGCTGTTGCGGGACATTTCGCCCAGTGAGGCCAACCGTTTGGACTGCCGCGCGACTAACTGGCGCTAACCTCGCGCGCGCTCCAATGCCAGCTGCGCGCTCTCATACCGTGCCTGTTCTGCCTTCACCGGCTCGATGACCAGCTCACCGGTCACCCGCGCGATGGCGGCCCGCAGTGATTGGCGTGCTTTTGCGGTACGCCGTCGCGCGCCGACCTCCACACCGATCCTGGCCAGTCCGGCCAACAACAAACCCGCCAGTACTCCCCCGATGGCCAATACCGTCGGCGCCGGCAGATCCCACCACCGAACCTCGGGAAGCGGAGGGAGCTGGAAGTAAGCGAGCACGAAGGACACTCCGAGCCAGCCAAGCCCGACGACCACCGTCGCCACCAGCAGCCACTGCAGTACCCGAATCAGCTGCCACCACCGTCGGTGCCGAGCAAGATCAAGGTCCGTGGTAGCGATGGCACGGTCGACGCGGTCTGGCAATGCATCTTCGGCAGAGCGTGCGGCACCCTTGATCTGGTCGGCCCAACCGCGTGTGAGCCCCTGAGCCGCCTGATCAGCAAGAGTTCGCAATGCGGTGTCTACCCGGGCCTTCTGGACACCGGAGGTCTCAGGCAACGAGGTTCGCCCGACCCGCGAGGGATCGATCTCCTTGCGCCGTTGACCGACACCCAGCCGGTCCAGGTGGAGTCGGCGTAACGGGTCAGGTTTGAACTTGGCTACCCAGGCCAGGACGGGCCATCCGGTCGCCAGGCCGCCCCGCAACCGCCAGGCATTGCCGACCGCCTCCGTTACCACCGGCACGCCCGCTGCGATGGCGACCTGGGTGGTCAGCTGGTTGATGCTCGACTGGGAGAGCGGAGTCAGTTTCGTGGTACCGGATGCTTCGCTGAGCTTGGCTGCGGCGACCGAGACGTCGGCCGCCAACCGCAGCGCGGCTGCCTGCTTCTCGGCGACCTGCTTGGCCAGCGTCTCCCGGAGCCTGTCGATACCCTGTCCGGTCGCGGCTGACACTGCCATCACCGGCACCTTGGTCAAGCCCTCTGAGGCCAGCAGCCGTCGCAGATCTTTCAAACACTGCTCCAGCTGTCCAGCAGAAAGTTTGTCAACCTGATTCAAGATGACCAACATTACGTCTGAGTGCTGGGCCAGCGGCTTCAGGTAACGATCATGAATCGCCGCGTCAGCATACTTCTGCGGGTCGACCACCCAAACCAGCATGTCCACCAGCTGCACCAGCCGATCGACCTCCATCCGATGGTCTACTTCGGTGGAGTCATGATCGGGAAGGTCAAGCAGTACCAGACCGTCGAGAGCGGCCGCCATGCCGGCATCGGT
>JAJTCL010000223.1 GCA_021323255.1 Propionibacteriaceae bacterium
ACGCTCGAGCTTGGTGACGTCTCAAAGGCGTTTGGTCCGGTCATCGCGCTGCGCTCGGGGAGCCTGACCCTCTATTCAGGCTCGATCCATGCCCTGGTGGGAGAGAACGGCGCCGGCAAATCGACCTTGGTCAAGATCATCGCGGGCCTCTACCATCGCGACTCGGGGACCTTCGAGCTCGAGGGCCAACCCGTTGACTTCAAGTCAACTGCCGAATCCAAGGCAGCGGGCATCGCGGTCATCTATCAAGAACCGACTCTGTTTCCGGATCTCACGGTGACCGAGAACATTTTCATGGGTCGGCAGCCGGTCGGGCGATTCGGTCGGATTGATCGAAAGGCGATGCGGCAGGAGGTTCGCGATTTGATGGCCCGGCTCGGTGTGAAGATCGATCCGGATCGGCCGGCCGAGGGATTGTCGATCGCTGACCAACAAATCATCGAGATAGCCAAAGCCATCTCGCTGGATGCCAAGGTTCTGATCATGGACGAGCCCACCGCGGCGCTGTCGGGCGTCGAAGTGGAGCGGCTTTTTGCGGTGGCTCGCAGCTTGCGCGACGAGGGTCGAGCTTTGCTGTTCATCTCACATCGCTTCGATGAGGTCTTCGAGCTGTGCGACACCATCACCGTGATGCGCGACGGTGCGTACATCTCGACCGACGCCACCGCAGACACCAGTGTGCCGGAGATCGTACGCCGCATGGTGGGTCGGGACGTGAACGAACTCTTCCCGAAGCAAAAGGCAAAGATCGGCGAGCCGTTGCTCGTGGTGGAAAACCTGAACATGCCTGGGGTGTTCCACGACATCAGCTTCACTGTGCGATCTGGCGAGATCGTCGGGTTGGCCGGCCTCGTTGGCGCGGGACGCAGCGAGGTAGTACGCGCCGTGTTTGGGGTCGACCCCTACCAGACCGGCAAAGTGACTTTGAATGGAAAGACGGTCCCGGCCAATAGCCCAAGTACGGCGATGAGTATGGGGCTTGCTCTGGTTCCCGAAGACCGGCGTAAGCAAGGATTGGTCATTGACTCCACGGTCGGGCGGAACATCACGACGGCTATCCGGCGGCTGCTCGCGAAGTTCGGGCTGATTACCACCGGAATGGAGAACGAGTCCGCCCAGGTCTGGGCGAGCCGCCTCGAAGTCAAGACCCGCGCCTTGGACGCGGTGGCTGGCACGCTCAGTGGTGGCAATCAGCAAAAGGTCGTCCTCGGCAAATGGCTGGCCACCAAGCCGAGGGTGCTGATCATCGACGAGCCCACTCGCGGCATCGACGTCGGGACAAAGGCTGAGGTCCACCGGATGATGTCGGAGCTTGCCGGTCAGGGCCTGGGGATCTTGATGATCTCCTCTGAGCTTCCGGAGGTACTCGGCATGGCCGATCGCGTCTTGGTGATGCGCGAGGGTCGCATTACCGCCGACCTTGATCGAGAGGCTGCCAACTCCGAATCGGTCATGTTCGCAGCCACTCACGCCGCGGAGGAGAGCTACGCATGAGCACCTCCACCATGTCCACGCCGACCGAGCCCGGGACCACGTTCTCGTCGCGTATCGGTGGACTGGCGAGGGCCCGTGAGACGGGCATCCTGCTCGCTCTACTGCTCGTGATCGCTGTTACCACGATCAAGAATCCGGCCTTCCTGTTCAGTTCCGATGGCTTTCGCGACTTACTGCTGACGCCGTCGATCCTTGTTGTCGTCGCCATCGGCGAAGCCATGGTGATCATCACTCGTAATGTTGATCTTTCAGTCGGCTCGATCCTCGGTCTGTCCGCCTACCTCACGGGCCGGCTGTTCATCGACTTTCCCGGCATCCCGATACTCGTCGTCTTTGCCATCGGCATCATCTTCGGAGCCCTGCTCGGTCTGATCAACGGTGCCCTCGTAGCGTTTGCCAGGGTTCCCTCCCTCGTAATCACCCTCGGCACGCTGTACATCTACCGCGGCGTCAATCTGGCATGGACTGGAAGTGATCGGATCGATCCCTCAGAGATGCCTGCGGCATTTCTGCGGCTGGGTACGCAGACGATCTTGGGCATCCCGGTGCTGACCCTGATTGCGGCGGCGGTGTTGATCGTCGGCGCGTGGTATATGAAGAACACGCGCGGGGGCCGAGAGTTCTACGCGATCGGGTCTGATCCATCCGCGGCTGATCTCTACGGACTCAAGGTCACCCAGCGGGTCCTGGCCGCCTTTCTGGTCAGCGGCGCAGCAGCCGGACTGGCCGGTGTCCTTTACGCCGCCCGCTACGGCACTGTCAATGCCCAGGCCGGGCTCGGCCTCGAACTCGAGGCGGTGGGGGCTGCGGTGATCGGCGGGGTTGCCATCTTCGGCGGGAGCGGGACGCTTTGGGGTGCTGCATTCGGTGCCGTCCTGCTGTTCACCATCAATCGCGCCCTCCCCGTCCTCGGAATACCGGACTTCTGGCAGCGAGCCGTCGTTGGCGTTCTGATCATCGGTGCCATCGTGCTCGACCGGATTCTCGCCCTTCGCCAGTCGCGCAAGCTGATCGAAGCGAGGGACGAAGATCATGGCTAGTGTCACTGCGCCAGCCCCGGCGCCTGCCCCAGACACCAAGGAGCAACGGTACCTTGATCACGGCCAGCCCCTGTGGCGTCGCATTCTGCTCACTCGAGAATAGCGGTGATCATTGTGGCTTCGGCGGTCGTCCCCCGATTCGGCACCACGGTCACCCTGGGGTTCCTGCTGCTCGACGTCACTCCCATCCTGCTGATCGCGTTGCCGATGACACTGGTGATCATCACCGGCGAGATCGACCTGTCGGTGGCCAGCATGGTGGGGCTGAGCAGCGTCATTTTCGGAGTCCTGCACCAGGCGGGCTTCTCCATCCCGATCGCAGCACTGCTTGCCATGTTCGTGGGAGCTATTGGCGGCACGATCAACGGTCTACTGGTCACCGCTGTGGGTCTGCCGTCTCTCGCTGTGACCATCGGAACCTTGGCTCTCTATCGGGGTCTGGCCGTTGGAATTCTGGGCACCACCGCTATCACCGACTTTCCGCGCTACTGGACGCAGCTCGCGAAGGACAGGATGGGTGACACCGGGATTCCGATCGTGATGATCCTGGTGGCGATCCTGGCCGTGATCTTCGCGGTCGTACTGCACTTCACCCCATTCGGCCGGGGAATCTACGCCATCGGCCTCAGTGCGGAAGCAGCGCAGTTCTCCGGCGTCAGGGTCAAGCGCACGAAGTTGATCTTGTTCGTGGTGATCGGGATCATCTCGGCATTGGCCGGGATCTATTACACACTCCGCTACGGCAGTTCCCGCGGAGACAATGCGACAGGCATGGAGCTGCAGGTCATTGCTGCGGTGCTCCTGGGCGGGGTGTCGATCTTCGGTGGCCGTGGCGCGATACACGGCGTGATCGGCGGCGTACTCCTGATCGGCGTACTGGCCAGCGCGCTGCGCTTGGCCAACGTCACTTCAGACGTGATCAACATCATCACCGGAGTGCTGCTGGTGCTCTCGGTGGTCTCGTCAAGCGTCCTGGCCTGGGTGCAGAGCAGACGGGCCAGACCAGGTGCAGCGCGAGGCGCTGAAACCTCGGCGAAATAACACAACCGACGAAAGGAATCACATGAAGTTCGGCAACAAGTTCCGCACCGTTGCGGTGGTAGCGATTGCGAGTCTCGCGTTAGCCGCAGGCTGCGGTGGTGGTGGCGACGGCGGCGGCGAGGCCGCTCCGGGCGCCGAGGCCTCCGCCCCAGCCGAAGATGCCAACCTCGCCATTACCTTCCTGCCCAAGAACCTTGGCAACCCCTACTTCGACGTGTCTGCCAAGGGTGGCGAAGCGGCGGTCAAGGAGTTTGGCGGGACCTTCGCGGAGGTTGGACCCGCTGAGGCCACGCCTGATGCCCAGGTCAGCTACATCAACACACTGACCCAGCAGCAGGTAGGCGCCATCGTCATCTCGGCCAACGACAAGCAGGCTGTGTGCGACGCGCTGACCGAGGCGCGCGACGCCGGCGTGAAGGTGGTCACCTTCGACTCCGACACGAATCCGGACTGCCGCGACCTCTATGTGAACCAAGCGACTGCCGAGGGCATCGCCAAGGTTCAGATCGACATGATCGCCGAGCAGATCGGGGATTCGGGCGAGATCGCGATCCTGTCCGCCTCCGCCAACGCCACGAACCAGAACGCCTGGATCGAGCTGATGAAGAAAGAGCTGGCCAACCACCCCAACATCAAGCTGGTGGATACGGTCTATGGCAATGACAAGGACCAAGAGTCATTCGACAAGACCGCGGCTTTGCTGCAGAGCCATCCGGAGCTGAAGGGCATCATCTCGCCCACCACTGTCGGGATCGCCGCTGCCGCCCGCTACCTGTCAACCTCGAAGGCAAAGGGGAAGGTCGCACTCACTGGGCTCGGCACCCCGAACCAGATGCGCGAGTACGTCAAGGACGGCACGGTAAAGGAGTTTGCCCTGTGGAATCCGGAGGATCTGGGGTACCTCAGCGCTTTCGCGGCTAAGGCGATCATCACCGGGGAAATCAAGGGCGACGAAGGCGACAAGTTCACCGCTGGCAAGCTCGGCGAGAAGAGCGTCGGCGCAGACAAGACAGTGCTGCTGGGCGATCCCTTCAAGTTCAACAAGGACAACATCGACCAGTTTGACTTCTGAGTCGGTATCGATTGGGGTGCCCGGTCTTTACCTCAGGCCGGGCACCGAAGACCCGTTGCAAACCCCCAACGACATATGAGCAAGAGTGGCGATCACGATGACTATTTTCGAATCCATCTCTGACCAGCTGACCTATCAGGCCATTGAGCTACCCTCCTGGGCATTCGGCAACTCCGGTACCCGGTTCAAGGTGTTCGGCACGCCGGGCACACCGCGGACGGTCCAGGAAAAGCTCGCCGACGCTGCCAAGGTGAACGAGCTGACCGGCCTCGCGCCCAAAGTCGCGCTGCACATCCCATGGGACAAGGTGGAGGACTACGGCGCTCTGCGGAACTATGCCAATGATCTTGGTGTGGCGCTCGGCACGATCAATTCCAACACCTTCCAGGACGATATCTACAAGTTCGGCAGCCTGACCCATGTCGAGGAGTCAGTGCGCCGCAAAGCCATCGAGCACCACTTCGAATGCATCGAGATCATGAACCAGACCGGGTCTCGGGATTTGAAGATCTGGCTCGCCGACGGCACAAACTACGCCGGGCAAGGTGACCTTCGAGGCCGCCAGGACCGACTCGCCGAGAGCCTTGCTGAAATCTATGAGCGGATTGGACCTGATCAGCGGCTGGTGCTGGAGTACAAGTTCTTCGAACCCGCCTTTTACCACACCGATGTGCCCGACTGGGGAACCTCATACGCGCACGTCGCCGCGTTGGGGGAGCGGGCCGTGGTCTGTTTGGACACCGGCCATCATGCTCCCGGCACCAACATCGAGTTCATCGTCGTTCAACTGCTGCGGCTGGGAAAGCTTGGCTCATTCGACTTCAATTCCAGCTACTACGCCGATGACGACCTGATCGTAGGCTCTGCGGATCCGTTCCAGCTGTTCCGCATCCTGTACGAGGTGGTACGTGGCGGCGGGTACGGACCGGACTCCGAGGTCGCCTTCATGTTGGACCAGTGTCACAACGTGGAGCCCAAGATTCCCGGCCAGATCCGCTCGGTGTTGAACGTGCAGGAGATGACTGCGCGGGCGCTGCTTGTTGATCGCGATGCACTGACGGCTGCGCAGGAAGCACATGATGTGCTCGGCGCCAACGGGATCTTGATGGATGCCTTCTACACCGACGTACGTCCCGCACTGGCTGAGTGGCGCGAGGCCCGCGGCCTGCCGGCCGACCCGATGAAGGCCTACGCCGAATCCGGATATCAGAGCAAGATCGAGAAGGAACGGGCCGGCGGCACCCAAGCCGGCTGGGGAGCGGAGTGATCATGACCAATCAGGCAGTTACCGAGCTGATCATGCGCTCGAACCGACTCGGAGCCGACCCCAAGAACACCAACTACGCCGGAGGCAACACCTCAGCCAAAGGCACTGAGACTGATCCGGTGACCGGTGAGCCGGTCGAGCTGGTCTGGGTGAAGGGTTCCGGCGGCGACCTTGGGACCTTGAAGGAGTCCGGACTTGCGGTGCTGCGGCTGGATCGGATGCGGCAGCTGGTGAACGTCTACCCCGGAGTCGAGCGCGAAGACGAAATGGTGGCGGCGTTCGACTACTGCTTGCACGGCAAGGGAGGGGCGGCGCCGTCCATCGATACCGCAATGCACGGGCTGGTGGATGCGCCGCACGTTGATCACCTCCATCCCGACTCCGGCATTGCGATTGCCACAGCGGTCGACGGTGAAGAGCTGACGGCCAAGATCTTCGGCGACAGGGTGGTGTGGGTACCGTGGCGCCGTCCTGGCTTCCAGCTCGGCTTGGACATTGCCAAAATCAAGGCCGACAACCCACAGGCGATCGGATGCGTTCTTGGCGGCCACGGCATCACCGCCTGGGGCAGTACCTCTGAGGAGTCCGAGGCCAACTCGCTGGAGATCATCAACACAGCCGAGGCCTACATCGCTGAGCATTCCAAGCCGGAGCCGTTCGGCCATGCGCTTGACGGATACGGCGCGCTGCCGGACGATCAGCGCCACGCAAAGGCTGCCGCACTCGCTCCGACGCTGCGGTCAATCGCGTCATTCGACAGGCCGATGGTGGGCCACTTCACCGATGACCAACGAGTGCTGGAGTTTCTCTCCGGCAGCGAGCATCCCCGGCTTGCCGAACTCGGCACCAGTTGCCCCGACCACTTCCTGCGGACGAAGGTCAAGCCACTCGTACTTGATCTTCCGGCGGACGCCACGGTCGAAGATTCCATCGCTCGGCTCGGGGAGCTTCACGAGGCGTACCGCGCTGATTACCAGGCCTACTACGAGAGACACGCGACACCGGACGCACCACCGATCCGGGGTGCAGATCCGCTGATCATTCTGGTCCCGGGAGTCGGCATGTTCTCGTACGGGAAAGACAAGCAGACCGCCCGGGTGGCCGGCGAGTTCTATCTCAACGCGATCAACGTGATGCGTGGTGCGGAAGGGCTGTCCACCTATCAACCGATCGACGAATCTGAGAAGTTCAAGATCGAATACTGGGCGCTGGAGGAAGCGAAGCTGCAGCGGATGCCCAAGCCCAAACCACTCGCCACGCGCATCGCGCTGGTGACCGGTGCCGCGTCAGGAATCGGCAAGGCGATCGCGGTCCGGCTGGCGGCCGAAGGCGCCTGTGTGGTGATCGCCGATCTTGATGCAGGAAAAGCTCAAGCCGCGGCGGAGGAGATCGCCCGCGCCGGAGGCGCAATCGGACAGAGCAGTGATATTGCTGTCGGCTTGGCGGCCGATGTCACGGACGAAGCGGCCGTACAGGCGGCGGTTGATGCCACGCTGCTCGCGTTCGGCGGCATCGACATTGTGATCAACAACGCCGGACTGTCGCTGTCCAAGTCATTAATGGACACCACCGTCGCTGACTGGGATCTGCAACACAACGTGATGGCGAAGGGCTCCTTCCTGGTGTCCCGGGCGGCAGCGAAGGCCTTGATCGAACAAAAGCTCGGCGGTGACATCGTCTACATCTCGAGCAAGAACTCCCTCTTCGCCGG
>JAJTCL010000224.1 GCA_021323255.1 Propionibacteriaceae bacterium
CGAGCTGGTCGAAATCCGGCAAAGATGAAGTTGGACGGAGCATGGAGACGCCCTTAGCATGGGGATTGGCCCGTCTTCGGGGATTGGCGAGCTGAGCCCAAATCGTGTAGGTCCAGTGGGGTAAACCGGCACAGTCATGACCACTCACCTAAGCGAATGGCCTTCCAACGGAAGGAATCGCAATCTCTCAAGACGGCGTCATCACTCGCCAAAGGCTTCTGCAGTTCGGTAGAAGCGCTTCGCAACCCATCACGCTCGTTTCCGCTCCTGCCGGCTATGGCAAGACCACGCTCTTGCAGCAATGGGCGCCACAGACCGGCGGTCCGATCGTTTGGCTCGACCCGGCGGAGAACACCGACAACTGGCACCTGTGGCATCAGATCACCGACGCGCTGAGCCTCCGGGCCGTCACGTTGATCATCGACGATGTCCATCTCTTGGAGGGCAGCCGCAGCACCTGGCTGTTGAAGGATGCGCTGCATCTAGCCGATGACAAGCGCCACATCGTGATCGCGACACGACGTGATCCGATCCTCGCACTGCATGCGGCCAGGCTGGCAGGCAAGGTGTGGGAAATCAGGGCTGATGACTTAGCTTTCGACGAGGACGAGACACGGTTGTTCCTGGCCGCGAACAACCTCGAGGTCAGCCCAGAGCAAGCACATGCACTCTGGCTGCACACCGAGGGCTGGCCGGCTGGGCTCAGGCTGTCCACGACACCCTTGTCCCGTGGTGCTCGTTCGGACGACGCTTTCAGCACGCTGCTGCACGGCGATACCGCATTAGGCAGTTACCTGATGGGTCAGGCACTGGGATACACCGCCGAGGACGTGCGCTGGTTTCTGCTGCAGACCTCGGTGACGGAGTTCCTTGATGTCGAGCTGGCACAAGAACTCACCGGTCGCTCCGATGCAGCCTTACTGCTCGAGCAGGTGCATTCTCAGCCGGGATTTCTGCATCGGCTCACCGGTGGCCGGTGGCCCTATCGCTACCACCCCATGTTTCGTGCCCTGCTGCTTGCTGAACTGATGCGATCCTCGCCGGAGGAGGTGCGGCGTCTTTCTGCTCAGGCGGCGGCCTGGTTCTCCAAACAAGGCGAGCACCTCCGGGCAGCTCCGCTGGCAATCCAAGGCCAGTCGTGGGAGGTCCTTGGTGAAGCTGTGCTTGCCGGATCATGTGTGGCGCTGGCGACAGGGGACTGGACCTGGGTCCGGACGGAGGTTTCCCGACTGCCGCTCAGCCGTCGCGAGGGCGATCTAAGCATGCAGCTGGCCTCGATCATGATCAGCATTGGCACCGGTGCCCGGATGGAGGCCATGGCGTTGCTGTCAGGAATCCTGGACGGCAGGCCGCATCCTCGGACCCGACAGCAGGCCGACGTACTCCGGTTCTTACGAGGCTGGTGGTTCGCCGAGCGCGGTCAGCCAGAACTGGCAGTCCGGATCCTCGAGATCGATCCGCACTACGATCCGACCTCTGGTTCTACTGCCGCGTCGCACGCACTGAAGTCCAAGTGGCATGAGCTGCAGGCCGCCTGCCTGCTCCTCGAAGGGCCATCGAGTACCGCGGTGACCATGCTGAATGAATCCAATGCCTCGAGTGCCGTGACCTACACCGCCTTGCAGCTTGGCGCGCTCGAGATCCGAGCGTGGGAAGCGATCATTGCCGGGGACTTTCGCTCCGCCCATCAGCAGCTCGTGCAGGCTGATGCATTGATTGACAGCGAGAGTGATCCGGGAACTCTTGATCAAGGGGCAACGATTTGGCCCGCGCGGCGGTGGCTGGAGATGGAGACCGAGAGCAATGCTGCGACGCCAGCTGATCATCTGGAAACCAGCCCTGCGCGGTCGGCGTTTCCCCACCCGATCGGTCAGGCGCTGGAAACGATCACAGATGCGCGCCTGCGCCTGATCCGAAATAACGACGCGTTGGGCTGCGCGTTGATGCTGGATGAGCTGATCGTGACGAATCCGCAGGTCCCACGGTGGTGGACTACCGGATGCTTGTGGTCACTCGCCCGGATCGACGCCCACCTGGCGGCAGGCGAAGTTTCACAAGCACTCGACCTGACATTCACCTCGTCGCCGATGAGCAGCTCCGACAATGGAACGCACAATCAGTCCTACCTGCGGGCCTGGGTGATGCAGCGCGCGGCCCTGGATTCTGATGCCCAAGAGGTCAGCTTTGATCTGGATCGATTGATCAGCAACCTGCCACTGGAGTCGGCGTTGCTTCCTGGGCGGTCGGAGGCACTACGGGTACGAGTGTTGCTGGGTGCTGCGAGTCTGGCTCTGCGTGCGGAAAAGCCTGACCACGCATCGCAGTATTTGCGACTCGCCTTGCACAGCACCGAGATGCATGGCTGGCGACGCCCGTACGGCGAAATTTCTGCCGCGATCCTGCCGGTGCTCGAGGCCGAGCGTCGTCGGATCACCGCGTACGGAGAGCAGGTGGTGGCGTTGCTCGCCTATCTGCGGCGGCAGCCCGTTTCCGGAGTCCGGCTGCCCGATCCGCTCTCAGAACGGGAATTGGAGATCCTGCAGTACCTGCCGACTCCACTGGACCAGCGCGAGCTTTGCTCCGCTCTCTTCATCTCCAGGAACACGCTGAAGACTCACTTGCGTTCGACGTATCGCAAGTTGGGTGTGCAGACGCGTCGTGAGGCCGTGCTCCAAGCGGAGCGGCTCGGAATCCTCTAACCGCCTGGAGCTCCGGCCTCCGCCGTAGGGGGTCCCGTCGCCGGCTCGACGGTGTCGGAGTCCTTGCCTTGAGTCTCTGCTGGTTCCTTCCCAGGTTTATCGCTGGACAGCAGAGGTCCCAACCAGCGGTGATCAGGATCAGAATCGATCAGCACTGCCTTGACCAACAAACTCATCGGAATAGCAAGAAACGCTCCGGAAGCGCCGAGAATAGTGGCCCAGACGATCAAAGACAGGAAGCTCAGGGTTGCCGAGAGCCCGACCGTCACTCCGACAACCCTCGGTTGGATAATGGTCTGAATCACAAAGTTCAGCACTGAATAGACGACAACTACGATAATCGCGGTCACGACATCTTTTTCGATCAGGGCGATTATCGTCGGCGGCACTAAACCGATGAGAAAGCCGATGTTGGGAATGTAGTTGGTGATAAACGCCAACAGTCCCCAGAGCCAGGCATAACGGATGTCGAGAATCACGAGGGCGATGACATCGCAGACTGCGACGATGGCACCGAAGATCGTCGCTACCACGAGATACTGCCGGGAGCCGTGAGCGAACCGGTCGAATGAGTCGGCGAGCCGCTGACCGTGCACTGGTAGGCGCTTCAGCTTGGATGCGAAGTCACCCGCGTCGGCAACCGTGAAAAAGAGCAGCGCGATCAGGAAGAAGATATTGCTCAATACGCCGGCGAGCCCGCCGAGCAGGCTGCCCGCAACGCCGACTAACCTGCTGGGGCTGAGCTCCTTCACAAAGTCTTGGAGCTGGGTTTGGCTGATACCGACTGACTCGAGAACTCGAACGGCGTCCTGCAGGAAGGCCTGGAATTGTGGGCCGTAGTCCTGCAGCAAGGTCGCGAACTGGATGCCTCCGACGGCCAAAATCGCGAAGAGCCCGAAAACGATCCCGTAGACCGCGAGGAGGCTGAGGAGCATTCCCAGCAAGGCCGGTAGCCGGTAACGGTCAGCCAGCCGCCGTATCGGATGGACGGCGATCGAGAGCACCAACGCCATGAACACCGGGCCGAGGATGTTGGCGAATTGCCTCATACCGACGGCCGCGACCAACGCCGCGGCGACTCCGAGAAGGATGATCAAACCGCGGGGTAACGACCATCGATCGCTGACCTCGATCTGCGCACTCATGTGATGAGACTAGGGGACTTGCGCTGATCGCGAGTCACCCTCGACGGGCGAGTGGTGACGATTTCTTACTCGACGAGTCATCCGCGGAGATCACGGCTGACGAACCCCGCGATTCCAAGGCCGGCAAACACGGCAGCGATGCCCATCATTCCGGCCGCGCCAGCCCAGTTCGGTGATGTCGCTGGCACAGAAGCCAGATGAGCGAACGGGGACAGCTGACCTACCCATTCCGGCCAGCCGAACGTCTGCGTTAAGACGGTCAGCAAGAAGCCGCCAGCAGCCGGCATCGCCCCGACCGCCAAGACGGCCCGAGGCATCCAACCCATTGCAAGCTGAGCAGCGCCGAGGCACAGTGCGGCTACCGGCACAACGTTCAGAGTGCCGGCCAGTGCCTCGCTCATCTGCAGATTTGCGCCAACCAGCGCGGTGCCGGCCACGGTTGCCACGGCTGCCGCCGCGGCGAGCGCGACGAGGAACACAACCAGCACCGCAAGATGGACAAGGGACCAGCGAGAGCGTGAGAGTAGTCGCGAAAACACAGCAGCCAGCCGTCCTTGTACCTCATCAGCGGCGTCGACACTGAGCCGGCTGGCGGCGAAGACTCCGAGCGGAATGGCTAGCAGCGCGAACAGGGCAGCTACGTAGCCCTGGACCGTGGTCAGGCCGGCGAATCCAGCCTGCGCCGCCAGTTCGGCGAATCGGGGATTCGCAACCAAGAAATCGGTTAATGATCGGGCCAGCAGGCCAATCAGCATGAAGTAAGCACCCAAGCCGGCTGCCCAACCGAAAGCCGACGGCAGCGTCCGCCGCATAGCGAAACCCGGCACCGACCGGAGCAGCCGAAACCGGCCGGGTCGGGTAGTGCGACCAGCAATCAGGCCCGAGCCGACGTCGCGATGTGCAGCGGCCACCACGGTGAGGCCGGCTGCGGCGACGACCATCACCGCCATTACGGCCAGTGGAAGGAGGCGGTTCGCGGCGTACGGCTCGGCTTCGGCGAGCAGGCCAAAGGGGGTGAGCCAGGCCAGCCACGACAGCTGTTCTGCACCATCAGCCGCCATGCGCATGAGCAGGCCTACGCCGAGGAATGCGGTCGCGATCCCCGAGGCTGTGCGGCGGTCGTCGACCAGCTGGGCGCAGCAGGCGCCGACAGCGACGAACAAAGCGCCAAACAGGGCTATGCCAGCCCCGTAGATCAGTGCGCCCTGCGTACCTGATCCAGCAACGATGAATGCCAGAACCAGAGCGCCGCCCAT
>JAJTCL010000009.1 GCA_021323255.1 Propionibacteriaceae bacterium
GACCACGACCCGAACGGTCCGCAAGCGCCTGGATCTCACCCGTCCAGTGCCGCTCGATCTCGTCCGGGAGTGCTTGGAGGTTGCGCTGCAAGCGCCGTCGGGCTCCAATCGACAGGGTTGGCATTGGATGGTGATCACCGATGAGAACCGCCGGCGAGTGATCGGCGACTACTATCGCCAGTCCGTCGCCTCATACCTCGACTCATCGGGCTCAGCGGTCGCGCTGTTCGCAGATGATCCGGAGCGCAGCGCAGTACAACGACGAGTGGGGGACAGTGTTGCCTACCTTGGCGAGCACATGGGTGAGGCGCCCGTGCTGGTCATTCCGGGTATCCATGCGCCACGGCTGCGGGCTGGCAACCAGGCCGGCCTGTGGGGGTCCCTGCTGCCCGCGGCATGGAGCTACATGCTGGCGGCTCGCGCCCGCGGATTGGGTACGGCCTGGACAACACTCCACCTGAAGTACGAGAAGGAGATTTCCGAACTGCTGGAGATGCCGCCTGACATCCGGCACGGCGCCCTCATTCCCACCGCCTATTACACCGGGGAGACGTTCCAGCCGGCACCACGCCAGCCGCTCGACGAGGTGCTGCACATCAACTCATGGTGATCAAGAGCCGGTGAGGAACCGGTCGGTCTCCTCGGCGGTTGGTGAAGCTGCCGGACCGCGACGAGTGACGGACAAGGCCGCAACGATGTTGGCACGCCGGGCCGCAGTCTCCGCGTCGTGCCCGGCCGCTAGGCCCGCAATGTATGCACCGAAATGGGCATCACCAGCGCCGGTCGTGTCAACGAGAGTCACAGGTACGCCGGGCACATGAACGATCTCTGATCCTCGTTGTGCCAGGAGGCATCCCGACATCCCCACACGGACCACGACATTCCCGCGCCGCAGCCGAGCCAGCAGCTCGACCGCAGCTTCTGCGGCGTTGGCGCGACCTGTGGCCAACGAGGCTTCTCGTTCATTGCAGCTCCACCAGTCGACTCGGCGGCGTACGACGTCCCTCACCTGCTCTGGAAGGCTATGGCCGAGCGGGCCTGGGTCGTAACACACCGTGGTTTCTGATGAGAGCCGACGGAGTCGGCCCAGAATGGCTTGTCGATTCGCCTCGTGCAGCAGCCCGTAGCCAGAGATCGCTAGAGCGTCGGTGGGTTGTATCTCGACATGATCAAGACGTTGACTGGTGACCCCAGCTTCGGCACCAACCGCGGTGACGAAGGTACGTTCCCCGCTCGCTTCCACCAATACGACATCGAAGCCGGTGTCTCGTTGATCGTCGGCAGCATCGGGAAGAAGCGTCGCAATGCCCTCGGCCTGCAGCGCCTGACGTGCTAGATCACCAAAAGGACCATGACCCAGCGCGCCGGCGTAAGCAACATCCAGCCCCTGCCTGGCCGCCGCCGCCATCTGGTTGAAGCCGCCACCGACCTCGAGCGCCGACTGCCAGGCCAGCACGTCGCCGCCGCGTTCCGGCAGCACCGGCACCTCGGCGACGATATCGATGATCACGTTCCCAAGGTTGACCAACCGGGTAATCATGGACCGGTGCGCAGTGCCAACAGCTTCTCGGCGAGGATCTCAAGCTCCAACTCGTTGGTCTCGCGTACCGTCTGGACGGCGTGAAGGGGCCAAGCGTCCATGCCGTGGCAGGCGCCTGCGATCGCTCCGGTCATCGCAGCAATCGTGTCACTGTCGCCGCCGAGCGAAGCCGCCGTCAGGCACGCCTGCCAGGGATCGTAGGGATGCAGCGCGAGGACCGCGAACGCAGCCGGCACCGATTCCTGCGTCGCCAAGCTGGTCCCGATCAACTCGACGACGTCACGTATCGAGCGGTCATGATCAGTAGCATCGACCAGGCCAACCGCCCACGCGATTCGCCGGGCGACGGCCGCCCCGGCCACCCATTGGCCTCGCTGCTGGCCGATTTCAGCAGCGCGAATCCCGAGCGTCGTCGCCACGCCGACGGACGCGCCAGCAATGCCGCCACTGACAGCGGCCGCCACCGCTGCCGCACCAGCAATAGCTATACCGGTGTGGTGCGTCACCTGGGCCGCCTCGACGACAAGATCAACGAGTGCATCAAGATCATGAGGGGAGATGATCAATGCAACAGGAGCGATCCGCATTGCCGCCCCATTGGTCGCTCCGAAGCGTCCGACCTCGTCAAGCGGACCTCCTGCCACGAGCGCTGCCACTGCGGCGCTGCTGGAAGGACCCAGCAGATCCAGGGATCCTCGCTCCCGGGCCCGCTCCGCCCAGGTGAGCAGCCGACGGGCGAGATCTTCACTGTCGATATGGCCACCGCCGGCCAGCAGAGCGTCGGCCACTAGCAATGCTTGCTCCGTGTCGTCGGTGATCGAGCCGACCGGCAGCCCCGCTGCGATCACGTGGTCTGCGGGCGGCTGGCGAAACCCGTCGATGACACCGAAGCATGCAGCGACCTCTTCGTGCGACATCAACTGGGTCGGCATGCCGAGCGCATCGCCAATCGCCAAGCCATACAGCGCGCCCTGGGCCCGGTCGAGGATCGTACTCATCTGGCCACGGATGCCAGGATGTTATTCACCTCAGCGATGTCGATCATCGGGCTGTAGAGCGCCATAGCGTCGAGGGCGCGACGGTGGTCCGCGTCGGTGACTCCAACGCACGCATCGGCAGCCACTGTGACATGTACGCCGGCGTCGGCTGCCGCGAGTGCGGTGGAGAGTACGCAGCAATCGGTGGTGACGCCAGCTAGCACGATGGCATCAGGGTTGCCGAGCGCTCGACCCGCCTCGGCGTCCCACTTGCCGAACGTCGTCCTGTCGATGATCGTCGCCGGGATCGACCCGAATTCTTCGCTGAGTTCATACAGCGGCGCGTTCACGGGGTCAAGCGCAAAGGGCCACTTCTCGTAGTAGGTGGTCCACGCCCCGGTCGGCTGATCGGGCGGCAGGAACCGGGTGAGGCAGACCCGGGATTCGAAAGCGCCCAGCAGCCGCTGGATCCCAGCAGAAGCTGCTGCGTAGCCCGGCGTGACCCACTCACTGCTCGGTTCAGCGAAGATCCGCTGCATATCGATGATCATCAGCCACCGGCTGGTGGCGTTCACGAACGGTTCTGGCATGTTTTCGCTCATTCGGCAGTTGCCGCCTCCTGGTCTGCGTTGGAGAGTGGTTGATCCTCTTGCGCTCGTACGGTCCTGCGCCCCAACACGAGCGTCCCGACGAACCCGAGGAGCAGTGCCGCGAGCACCCCGAGGTTCGCGTACGCCCAGGAACCTTCCCGACCGCCCAGCCCCAACGGGCCGAGCAGATAACCCTGCCAGGCCAGCCAGCCCGCAAAGGAGTTGGTGACCAGACCCCAACCGACTACGGCACCGACCAGCATCAACACCACAGATACCGGTCGGATGCTGCCGTAGCGGCCACGTGCATCCAGAAGCTCCGAGCTCGCGTACGGCCGACGGCGGAGCGCGAAGTCGCCGAGGAAGATGCCGCACCAGGCTGCGATCAAGACGCCCAAGGTGATCAAGAACCCCTGGAACGGACCGATGAAGGTGTCGGCGACGAACACGAGATAGATGGACCCCGCGATCATCAAGACGCCGTCGATGGCTGCAGCAACGAATCGAGGCACCGGCAGCCCTGCGCTCAACAGTGCCAGACCCGAGGAGTAGATGTCGAGGACAGCGCCGCCGACGAGGCCGAGTACCGCAACCAGTGCGAAGGGCACCAGGAACCACGTCGGTAGCAACGTCGTCAGTGCACCGATCGGGTCGGTGGCGACGGCCGCACTGAGCTCTTGGGACGAACCCGCCAGCATCAGCCCGAAGATCAACAGCACCACTGGGCCGAGCGAGGCACCGAAGGTGGTCCAGCCGACAACTCCGGCGTTAGAGGCATGCCGAGGCAGGTAGCGGGAATAGTCGCCTGCGGCGTTGACCCACCCGAGCCCGAAACCGGTCAACATGAAGACGAAGGCACCAATCAGCTGTGGAATCGGTCCTGCCGGCAATTCGGCGAGCGTAGCGAAGTTGACGTCGGAGGCGACCAGGACCATGTAGACGGCAGTGAGTACCGCGGTGATCACGGTGATCGACATCTGCAGTTTCATGATGAACTCGAAACCGAGCACCCCACCGATCATGATGAGTGCGGCAACCAGGACCAACGCGGCGAGCTTGGTCAGGAAGCCGCCGTGCCACCCCAACCTGGTGAAGACGGTTGCCGTGGCCAGTACCGCAAGTGAGGCAAGAACCGTCTCCCAGCCGACCAGCAGTAGCCAAGAGATACCTGATGGCACCCGATTGCCGTTGACACCGAATGCGGCCCGACTCAAGGTCATCGTTGGCGCATGTCCGCGCTTGCCGGACAAAGAGACCAGGCCGCATAGCAAGAATGAGATGACGATGCCGACGACTCCGACCACGACGGCTTGCGGGAACGAGATGCCGAAGCCAAGGAGGAAGGCGCCGTAACTGATCCCGAGCACCGAAATGTTTGCAGCAAACCACGGCCAGAACAGCTCCCGCGGCCTGCCGCGGTGCTCACTGACGTGAATCGAGTTGAGGCCGTTCTGCTCGACCTCCAGCGCTCGAGGAGCTGGAGCGGGAAGGTCGACGGGCGTTTCGTCGGCTCGGGCCATGGGCCGCACCTTTCAGGGAAACCTCTGGAACCGATCTTCTCGCATTGCAGGCCGCGAAACCTCAGCGAGCCAATGGATGTCAGGGCGGGCCGAAAATGAGTTCGGGATAGTCGTCTGCGGCTTTGTCGAGCAGCGGCGCTGCCGCACCGTTGAGGTGCCTAGCAAAGAAAGCAAGCAGCACGTCGCAAGTGATCCGCCACATCCGCTCCGGCTGGATCTTGATCGCATCGATTGCGGGCTTGACGACGGACGCATCTGTCATGGGCAGGAACGGCACATCCATGAAGCTCACATGGCTCGCGCCACTGATTTGTACGGTGTAGCCGATCTGGGCGCGCTCTTGCAGGTTTCGCCAGCCGCCGATTGTGATTTCCTTCTCCGCCTCGTACCACGCGACGTCAGGCGCCGCGCCGGCCTTGACTGCATCCTCACCCGTCCGGGCGAACTCACCATGCTCGGCCAGCACCTGCAGCGCAGGCCGGTCGAGCCCCATGGTGTCCACGTCAGTCCACAGTGCGCCATCCAGGTTGGCCGCCGCCCGGCAACGCTGATCCGTCCGGCACCACTCCAGCGCGGCGTTGCCGCCGAAGGAATGCCCCAGCGCACCGAATCGGGTCAGATCCAGCCGACCGGCGAAACGTCCTGCGGGATCTGCGTTGAGATTCTCCAGTTCGTTGGCGACCGACGCTAGATCAGCTGCCTTGTATTCGCACACGGATGCGCGGTGACGGAAAACCTCCGCATGCGAGCCTGCTTGTGGACCCAATGCCCCACCGAGGGCGGCCGGGTTCATCGGCACCACACGGCCATCGGCGAACGCCGTCACCGTCGCCTCGTAGGTATGGTTCACACCTACGACGATGAATCCCTGGCTAGCCAGCTCCTCAGCAATCGCGCTCAGCAGCAACGGTGTGAAACCGCTGGGCGAGAGCAGCAGCACCGGGTAGGCCGCGCTGTCGGCTGAGACGGCTGCGTCGGGGACTGCATGCGAGCGCAGACCCGCGACAGTGAGCCCGAGGAAGTCGGCGGTGGGTGCCCACGGCAAAGGAAGGTACGGCGCGAGTTCGGCGACCGGTGGCGGGCTAGCCGGGTACCAAACGAAGACCACCAGTTCGCGCCGAGCCTCGGGGTTGCCAGCGTAGATGTCGAACCGCGCGGAGTCGACCCAGTCGAACGAGGCCCGGCCCACCGGGTGGGGTCCGGTGGGTGTCGGCAAAGGGTCGCTGCTTGCGTTCGCCGGGGTCGCCATCGGTTAAGCCTATGGCCAACGGCGCTGCAGAATCTCCTAGGCTCAGTCGGGACATCGGTAGTAGCTTCAAGATCACTCGGCGGTCGACGGCTGGGAGGAGGTTAGTCAAAATGATCAACGATCCGCAGCCGAGCGAGAGCGCTGCGCCGGGCGATACCGATGCCGAACGCTTGCAGCCCGACACCGGCAAACGCTCAGCCGATCGGATTGTCGTTGGCATAGGGGACAGCGGTGCTGATCACTACCGCACCGCGCTGGGCCTTGCCGCCCGGATGAGCCGTCAGCGCGCCGCCACGATCACTTTGATCCATGGATCTCTGCCGCGCCTGGCAGTTGCGGCGAGCCGCACCGACGCGCTGCAGCGACACTTGGCGCGCGGCCGGGAGGTGGTGGAGGAGGCGCGCTTGACGATCTCCCGAATGGTTGATCCCAGCATCGGAGTCCACGCTGAGGCCGTGCCAAAGACCGGTGTCGACGCGCTGCTGCAGCAGTCTCGCACCGCGGCGGCACTCATCCTGCAGCGCCGGAACCTGTCAACGCTGAGCCGCGCCTTCAATAGCGCGACCTCTCATACTGTTGCCGCGCAGGCCGGATGTCCGGTGATCGTGGTCAGACATGATCAACGAGCCCGCGACTCGAGTCGCGGCATCGTGGTGGGGATCGGGCCGCATTCTGGGGTCCGGGCGCTGCAGGTTGGCGTGCTGGAGGCGGCCGTACGGAAATGCCCGCTCACCGCCGTCTACGTCTGGGATCTGCCATTTTCGCCCACGTACGGCGGCAGGGTCGATCCCGACGAGGAAGAGCTCGCCGACGCGACCCGGTGGGCCGATTCGTTCTTGGCCAGCGCCGTAGCCGACGTGGCGAAGCTTCACCCTGAGCTGGAACTCCACGCGCGCACCGTGAGAGGTGTCACCGAGGAAGGGCTGCTCCAGGAGTGCGAGCACGCTGAACTGCTGATCGTCGAGCGTCACCGTGACGCTCATCTGGCCTCGATCGGACTGGGCGCGCTGACACGTCACCTGTTTGACCACGCACCCTGCCCAGTCATGATCACCCCGCTAGCTGCTCAGCGAGACGGGATGCCCCTCGGCATCTGAGAGATCGCTGGAAGCCATCTCGAGCAGCCGATCGGCGAGATGTCTCAAGGCACGGGCCGCCGCCACCTCGTCGCCAACCGCGGGCAAATCCGGATCGGCCGGGCTGCGACGAGCCTCACCCCGAACGTCGAGCGGCGCCGGCACATCGCTGTGCAGCACGGCGTTCGCCGATGTTGCGGCCTGATCTTCGTAGAGGTAGATGTCGACCCGCCAGGTCTTGGTCGGCTCAGTACGCGGCGCCGCAGAACTCTGCTGCCCGCCGGGTGTGCTCTCCCGCTGGGCATGCTCAACATGGGCGTCTGGGCCAGGGAAGAACAGGCTTTCGTTGCCGCTGTCGGACCACCGCACCAGGTACGGGCCGCCGCCACCTTCTCCAACTTGCAGGATCTCGCCGTCTCGGATCGGCCGGTGCAACGTGCCTGAAGCCACCACGATCCGATCGCCGACCTCCGCCTTCATCGTGTCCTCCTGATTGCGTCGGTGGATCGCCTTGTTGTTCAAGCATTACCCAAAGATCGGTTGCTGGACAGATGTCTTCGGCACCCATTTGGGGCATGGCGGTAATCGGTGCGGCTTGCGCAGCGGTCGAGAGGTCGACCGCTGCGGCGGAAGGACGCTCTAGCGGCTCATCCGTGCCCGGACGACGGGAATCACCAGGCCCGCGAAGCTGGCAATAGCGCACAGGCTGGCTGTGGTGGTGACGATCCCCAGCGGCAGCGCTGTGCGCTCACCGGCGATGCCGACGAGCGGTGCCGCCACCGCCCCGAAGACGAACTGGCTCAGGCCCTGCAGCGAGGAGGCGGTGCCCGCCAGGTCCGGATAGTCGGCCAGCGCCAGCGCGTTGGCGGTGGGAAAGATCAGGCCAACAGCGCTCACCATCACCGAGAGTGCTGCGATCAACACCCCCAGCGGTAGACCGATGATCACCGTGGCAAGCAATGAGGCTGCTCCGCACAGATTGACCGCCAAGCCGAAACCGAGTACCCGGGTGAGCGGCCATCTGAGGGCAAGACGGCCTCCGACCTGAGCAGCAATCACCAGGGCGAGGGAGATCGCTCCGAACACGAAGGAGAAGCCTTGAGGAGACATTCCGTAGATCCGTTGCAGGACGAAGGTCGAGCCTGAGATGTAGGCGAACATCGAGGCGCCAGCAAGACCAGAGGAGAGCGCGCAGCCCACAAAGAAGCGATCATGGAGAAGGGTGTTGTAGCCATGCAGGGTCTTGCCGAAGCCACCGACAATCCGCCGCTCAGGTGGCAAGGTCTCCTTCAGTCCCAGCCAGCCGGCAAGCAGCAGTACCGCGCCGAAACCGGCGAGCACGCCAAAGATGCCGCGCCAGCTCATGATCAGGCTGAGCTGCCCACCGAGGATGGGAGCAATGACGGGTGCCAGTCCGGCTATCAAGATCAAACGGGAGAAGAAGATCATCAGCGCCCGTCCGGAATAGAGATCACGCGCGATGGCGCGCGAAATCACCAGTCCGGCCGCACCGGCCAAGCCCTGGACGAAGCGCAGCACGACCAGGATCGCCGCCGAGGGCGCCAGGGCGCACGCGACGGAAGCGAGCATGAAACCCACCAGCCCGACGATCAGCGGCCGCCGCCGACCAAGCCGATCCGATAGCGGACCAGCCACCAGCTGGCCGACCGCCAGGCCGACCAGACACGCAGTGATCGACAGCTGCGCTGCGGAGGCCGAGGCGTCGAGGTCATCGGCAAGCTCGGGCAGCGCGGGGAGATAGAGGTCGAGGGACAGCGGCCCGAACATCGAGAGCATGCCGAGCACCACGACCGTGCGTGCGGGCGGCCGGGCGGGGTCGACGGCGGGCATGGGGGAACCCTAGGGCGTCGCGTGAGGTAGCGCCGATCTCCCGCATTTCCGCACCCCAGTTTGGGCCTGCGCGGCGTGTCGCTGCCTCTGACTCAATCTGGCGTCAGGTTTTGCGGGTTACATCGGCGCCAGCAGCAACCAGGCGTTTCATGACAGCCGGACCTTGTCCCGGCCAGTCAGCTGCCGCGTGCAGCAGCGTCCGGTAGCAGTCCTCGGTACCAATCCGTGCGTTTGGCGAGTCATGGGTCGGCAGCCAGCAGCCGCTCGAGCTCAGTGAGGTCGCCAGCCTGTACCGCCGCGTGGCTGCGACCGCACGGGGATCATCGGAGGGTAGTACGACGGGTATCGAATCGTCACCGCGTGGAGAGGCGGTCATGGCGGCCAAACTACCTGCGACGCCGGGTGTCATCCTGGTGGAGACGTGTACTCGATCCGACATCTCCGGTCCGTTGCGGTCCTGACCGCTGTAATTCTCACCGCGGCAGGGTGCAGTGGTGGAGATTCCGCGCCTCCTGATACTGCCCCAGCAACGACACAAGCGGCCTCTACGAGGCCGCCCCAGCCGCCTCAGGCGACCCCGCGGCCCACCAAGAAGACGCCAGCACCCAAGCTCGACGCGAAGCAGCAGGCGAGGCTGAACCAGCAGCTGATCGCCGCCGCCTGGGACAACGACGTGCGCCGCGCCCAGTCGTTGATCATTCGAGGCGCCGACGTGAACGCCAAGGACAATACCGTCCAGAGCGCCTACCTCATCTCGACGAGCGAGGGTTACCTGGAGCTGCTGAACCTGACTCTCAAGCACGGCGCAGACGTGGACTCCAAAGACTCCTTCAATGGCACCGGACTGATCCGGGCCGCCGACCGCGGCCACGCCGACATCGCCGGCCGGCTGGTCCAGGCCGGCGTCGAGATCGACCACATCAACAACCTGGGCTGGACCGCCTTGCACGAGGCGATCATTCTGGGCGATGGTTCTGACCGCTACGTCAACACCGTGTGGGTCCTCGTCGCGGCTGGCGCCGACCTACAGCTGCGGTCACAACGCGACCAGACCACACCGATTCAGCACGCTACGTCCAGGGGCCACAACCAGATCGCACAGCTACTGCGCGCCGCGGTGGAGGCCGATCAACCAACGAAAGGGCAGGCCAATCGGCGCTTGCTCGCTGCCGCGGAGCACGGGGACGCAACCGCTGCGGCGCTGGCCCTTCGCGCTGGGGCGAATCTTGAGACCCGCGACGAGCTGGGGCGCACACCACTCTCACTCGCCGTGACCGAGGATCGGCTCGCGATCGCCCGGTTGCTGGTCTATCTGGGCGCCGGCTAGCGCTCCGCTCCACTGCCGGCCGCGAGAGCCTGCTGCAAGGACGTGGCAGGATGACCGGTCACCTCAGGGATGTCAGGGGCGACGGTGGCCAGCTCGCCCGCCGCGATTGCGACGTAGGTGCTGACCCAGGCGTCTACCTGCCACTGCGGCGCGGCGTAGACAGCGCGTGACGCGTACGCCTCATCAATGGACTCTGGGACATAGCGGACGACCCTGCCGAGGTGATCACTGAGGATGCCGGCGATCTCGCTCAAGGTGAGTGCCGCCGGTCCGGTGAGGTTCAGCGTCCGCCCGTCGTATGCGCCATCGCTGGTCAGCACAGCAATGGCAACCTCGGCAATGTCCGCCTGTGCCACTACAGCCACCCGCCCGTCCCCCGCTGGTCCGCGAATGTTCCCATCGGTGCCGACGAAGTATGGCGTGAAGTCGGCGTAGATGTTGTCGCGCAAGATCGTGTGAGCGATGCCGACCGAACGGAGATGTTCCTCGGTCGCCCAGTGGTCGCGGGCCAGGGTGAAGGTTGCCGTTGCGGACGCACCAAAAAAGGACACATAGACGATCCGCTCCACCCCAGCCGCGACCGCCGCATCGATGAAGGTCAGGTGTTGCTGCACCCGATCCGGTGTCTCGGCAGCAGAAACCATGAAGACCGTTCGGGCGCCTGTGAGCGCCGTTCGAGCGGCCGCGCCATCACCGTAGTCGCAGGCAGCGATGTGAGTGCCAGGCAGGTCTGGTGCCTTCGCCGGATCGCGCACGACGAGGCGGTGGTCCATGCCGAGCTCCGAGAGGCCACTGGCGACCCGCGAGCCCAGTCGACCGGTCGAGCCGGTTACGGCGATCGGGGTCTGGGCAGCGATCATGAACCGGCAGGCCCTCTAGGCCCCGTCTGCCCAACTCGACGGGCCATCTGACCCGGCGGCGTATTCGTCCATCTCAACGTTCCCGGCACGCCATGCCTGCAGTACCGGGTCTACGACGCGCCAGCATTCCTCGGCCGTGTCCCCGCGCACCGCGAGCATAGGGTCACCGTCCAGTACACCCGCCAGGACCTCCCCGTACGCCGGCAGTCGTCCCGGATTCATGTCGGTATCCAGCGACACTCGGTCCAGTTGCAACGGATCACCCGGACCGTTGATGTTCATCTCCAGCGCCATTCGGTCCGGGCCCATGCTGAGCCGCAAGCGGTCTGGCAATGCCTGGCCACGCATTCCAGTAGGTAGATGGGGCAACGGCTTGAAAGTGACCAGCACCTCCTTGCGTCGCTCGCGCAGCGCCTTGCCCGACCGCAGTCGGAACGGCACACCGGCCCAACGCCAGTTATCGATCTCGACTAGGAGCTCCGCAAGGGTCTCAGTGTTTCGGGCCGGGTCGACACCAGGCTCAGCCGTGTAGTCGGGCACGTCGCGTCCATCAATCGAGCCGCGGGTGTAGCGGGCCTGGCGTCCGGCTCGAACCGGGTCGTCGTTCCACGGCCGGCAGGCTCGTAGCACCTGCGCCTTCGCGTCCCGCAGGTCCACGGCGTCTGCCCTCGCGATCGGCTCCATCGCCACCAGCGCCAGCACTTGCAGCAGATGGCTCTGAATCATGTCCATCAGGGCGCCCGCGTGGTCGTAATAGCGCGCCCGGTTCTCCAGAGTGAGTTGTTCGTCGAAGATGATGTCCACACGTTCGATGTGCTCATTGCTCCATACCGGTTCGAACAGCCGGTTCGCGAAGCGAACACCAAGCAGGTTCAGTATGGTCGATCGCCCCAGGAAGTGATCGATGCGATGCACCTGGTCCTCCGGGACCAGTTCGGCGAGCAATCGGTTCAAACTGGCGGCGCTCTCCTGATTGAGGCCGAAGGGCTTTTCCAGCACCAGATTTGTACCTTCGGGCAGCGACACCTGCTGCAGCGCCTTACAGGCGGCGACAGTCACCGAAGGAGGCAGCGCGAAATACAAGGCGGGCGTAGGCGGGCATGAATCGATCAGCGATTGCAGATCATCCGGGCTCGTCACATCGGCCTTGGCGTACCGCGTCGTCGCCAGCACGCTTTGCAGCGCCTCATCGGAGACCTTTCCATCCGCGAAAGAGGTCCGGATCCGCTGCTGCCAGGCATCGGAGTTCCAGTCCTCAGAGCCCGCGCCTACGAGTACCACCTCACGACGCGAATCTTCCCGATCAAGCAACTGTCCGAGGGCTGGCAAGAGCAGTCGTCCCGACAGATCCCCGCTGGCGCCGAGCAACAACAGGCTTCCGATCGAACCAGTCATCGTGCCCTCCTCAGGTCCGCTCGACGCCGCAGCGGCTCAACGATATCTATGCGGCGGCGTACCCGATGAGTGAATACGGCAAACCGAGCGGTCGAGAAGGCGACGTGTCAGCGTCTCAGTCGGGTGTGTGAAACCCCGAGACGCCGACACATTGGAGTCGTTCAGCCCTCGGCGAGTAAGGCATCCAGCTTCTCGTAGCCTTCGTAGACCCCGACCTCCATGCCGCTCGCCATGATCGCATCGCGGCCCTCGAGGTTCTCCACAACCGAGAGGCCGATGGTTCGGGTTCGGCCGTCTCCCAGGTCTTGGAATGTCATGGTCTCCAGGCTGACCCCATCGGGCATGCCCTCCCAGGTGAAGGTCTGGACCAGCCGCTCGTTCGGTCGCACCTCATGGAAGGACCCGTAGAAAGCGGCCACCTCCTCGCCGTCCTGCAGTGCTGCATAGCGATAGTTACCGCCTGTGTGAGCATTCCATTGGTCGATCCTCATCTCGGTGCTCTTCGGGCCCAGCCACTGCTCGACAAGCTCTGGCTCAACCCAGGCCCGGAAAACCCGGTCTGGCGGCGCATCGAAGTCGCGAATGATGCGGATCGTGGGCAGGTTCGGATCAGCCTCGATTGTGGTCTCGCGCTTCGCGACTTTTTCGGTGGCATGCGTGCTCATGATGCTGCTCCTTTGTTGATGGTGGTTTGGTTTTCGTCATCCATAGCGGCAAGTACCGCATCGAGTCGGCGGTATCGTTCCTCGGCCTGCCGGCGGTATCGCTCGATCCACGCGGTCATCAGGTCGAATACCTCTGCCTCGAGGTGCCGCGGGCGGCGCTGCGCATCCTGGCTGCGGCTCACCAACCCAGCATCTTCCAACACCTTGAGATGCTTTGACACAGCCTGAATCGAGACTTCGTACGGGGCGGCCAGCTGACCCACCGTGGCATCCCCGACAGCTAGTCGAGCCACGATGTCGCGCCGGGTCGGGTCGGCCAAGGCTGCAAAGACTCGGGAGAGTCGATCCTCGCTCATGTTAGCCTCCCTGCCGCTTATTCAACCGATCGGTTGATTAGAGACTAATGGCGGACATCACCGGTTGTCAACCGTCTGGTTGAATACGATTTCCCTACCCCTACGCAACCGCCGCTTCGTCACTTCAGGTGCCCCTGTGACCTCACGTTTGGCGCCGTGCCATCGTCTACAGGGTTGATGAGGATGAAACGGCCGTTTGAAGAGATCGTGGCTGAGCACGGACCGACCGTGTTACGGGTGTGCCGTGCTGTGCTCGCCCGGCCGGATGCCGACGACGCGTGGTCGGAGACTTTTCTTGCCGCGCTGCGCGCCTATCCAGACCTCGCCGACAACGCGAACATCGAGGCTTGGCTGGTCACCATTGCCCACCGCAAGGCGATCGACCTGCTCCGTGCCGAAAGCCGCCGTGCGGCGCCGATTGCAGTGGCCGAGACCCGGTCGGCAGTTGGTGGCTGGGAACCATCTGACGGCGACCTGTGGGCCGCACTCGGTTCCCTCCCGACGAAGCAGCGACAGGCCGTCGCGTACCACCATGTGGCGGGCCTGCCGTACGCGGAGGTTGCCGCGCTCGTCGGCGGGTCTACCGACGCCGCCCGACGCGCGGCGCATGACGGGATCCGCGCTCTTCGCCGCCGCTACCTCAACTCCGCAACCGTCCCACCGCAGAAGGAATCCTGATTGTGATCAATTTTAGTGATCCCGTACTCGCCGCGATCAACACTGACGACGCTGAGGCGATGGCTCGACTTCATGATCAACTTGCGGTGGCAGCCGAAGTGGATCGGCTGCTTGATGTTGCGTACCGGACGGTGGATTCGCCCCTCGGCACACTGCTCCTGGCGGCGACCGACCAGGGCCTGGTCCGGGTCGCGTACGACCGGGAAGATCATGATCAGGTATTGCAAGCACTCTGCAACCAGATCAGCCCACGCATCTTGCGGGCTCCGCGCCGCCTCGATCAGGTCGCTCGACAATTCGCGGAGTACTTCGCCGGCGAACGCCGCGATTTCGTGCTGCCGTTGGATTTCCGGCTTGCCCACGGGTTCCGGCGCGCCGTACTCGGGCACCTTGGGTTGATCAACTATGGACACACCGAGACGTACGCCGAGGTTGCCGCAGCCACCGGTCGGGCACGAGCGGTAAGGGCAGTCGGCACTGCTTGTGCTACCAATCCCCTGCCAGTGGTCGTGCCGTGCCACCGAGTGCTGCGCAGCGACGGGAAGCTCGGCGGTTACATCGGCGGGCTGGAAGCCAAGGCGGCTCTGCTCTCGCTCGAGTCCGGCGGAACAATCGACCGAAATATATTGTCACGCTAAGCGCCTGGCTCCCGAGCGCTACCGGCGTTAGGGTCTGATCGAAGCACTGGAGTGAGGCGATGGCGGAGAATCAGGCAGCGCGCCGGATCCTGGTCGGGGTCACCTATGGCCAGCCGGATGTTGTGCTGCGCCATGCCGCTCGCTTCGCGCGTACTTTTCAGGCCGCGCTCGTGTGTGCGCACGTCGACCCCGGGCGATATGTGGTTGAGGAGCTGCCCGACGGATCCGTTGCCTCGCTTCCACTCGATCCGGACCTCCCTGAACTCAAGGACACAGACTTCGATCAAGGACTCGTGGCGCAGGTCCGCGCAGCGGTCGCGGACGAGTCCGTCGAACTGTCGTTTCGGGAGCTGGCAGGCGACGTGGCGTATGCGCTCACCCGGCTGGCCGACATCCTGGATGTCGAGATGATCATCGTTGGCAGCCGCCGCGGCGGCGTACGGGCCGGGCTCAAGCAGTTCCTCACTGGATCCGTCGCCGCCCACCTGGCCCATCGTCAGCCTCGGCCGGTGGTGGTCATACCGGTAGCTCCGGTCGCAGAAGGCAAACCGCTGCCCTGGGAGGAGTAAACAGGCGGGGCAGGCGTGCCTGCACCATCCTGCACGGCCGCACGCAACGATCTGGAACACCGATTCCGCCAACGGCCCACCGCGCAGCGGAAGTGGCCCTTAGTGTTTACGTCGGCAACGTGCCGGGTACCTCGAAGGCTGGAGAGGAGGTCCTGCCCATGAACCGGGGAATTATCGGAACCATTATCGGTGTCCTCGTCATCATCATTTTGGTGATAGTGATTCTTCAGCTCACTTGATCGCAGAACCCCGGGCCGGCGAGGCGTGCACGTGGCTGCCCGCCCGGGTCTTCCCAAACTCGCGCACACCCCGGCGTCGCGACAGACAGCTAAGCCTGTGCTTCCCGGCGCTCGGGGTGTTGTGCGGCTAGGTACTGGTACGTCGAAGTCAGATCCTGACTGCTGAGGCCAGCTCGATCCAGCAGTTGGAAGAGTTCCTGCACGTTTGCGAGCAGCCGCGCTGAAGTACCGGTACGCCATGCTTGTTGAGCCGCGACCTCAAGCGGAGCGAGTGAAGCGCCAGCGGGGGGATCGGGTTGGAAGTCCCGATCAAGCAGTTTGGCTCGGGATGCACCAAGCACCCGGCTTCCTGCCAGCGAGAGTTCCCAACTGTGCAGGACTCGAGCGAGGTCAAGGCCGGCGCGTTCGGCGATGACCGCCGCCTCGCTGAGCGCCATGGCAGTTGCGGCAATGATGTATTGCTCGCAGGCGTTGGCAATCTGAGCGCTGCCCAGCCCGCCGACTCGTACGCAGGTTCCGAGCAATTCCAGTACTGGCAGCGCGTCACGGTAAAGACCCGGCGTGGCCCCGACCACGATGGAGAGCTCGCCGCGGGCGGCGGCTCTTTGAGTTCCGCTGAGTGGTGCGTCGACCACGCGGAGCAGGCTGGCGGTTTTGGCCGCCAGTTGGCTGGCGAGATTTCGGACGTCGTCGGGGGTACAGATCGCCCCCATGACCAGGATCGTGGGACTGTGGACCCCAGCATGCAACCCGCTGGAGCCGCTGAGATCGTCCTCCAGATCCTCCAAACTCTGCAGCAGCACGAGAACGTATTCGCTGCGGGCAGCGAGATCGGCAGGACTTGCAGCGGGTTTGGCGCCCACCCGCTGGAGCTGAGCGAGCAGGTCAGGGTCCCGGCCGTACGCGGAGATGTGCGTCGCTGCCGGCAATGTACGCAACAGCCGTTCCATGACAGGCTCGGCCAGGAATCCGTGCCCAAGCACCCCGACTGAGCGCGGATAGACCCGGTCGCGCGCTCTCCCCGTCGGCACCTTGTCACTCTAACCGCCGCGGTTCAACACCACCTGCACAAGCCGGCGCAACTCCGGCGTCAGGTCCTGCTCGGGCACCGTGAAGTGCCAGTCGCCATATTCAACGGTGTAGACGAACCGATCGGGAGCCGGTCGAGTGGCGGCGATTGGCTGGGGGCCGACGTGCATCAGCAGACGCCGGACCTCCGGTCCCTCGGGATCAGAGTCGAGATCCAATTGCCGGACCTTGGTGGTGCCGGCGAAGCCACCGCTGCGGCGTACAGCGACGGTAGCGGGTTGTTCGCTTGGGCCGGTTGGCTCGCCTGAATCCACTGCTAGGGCACCACCCGCTGCTGGGACACTCACGGCTACGGCCTGATCAGCTGCGAGATCAATGCCCGCAGCGAGCACGCCGACGTCGATCCATGCAGCCCGAACCTTGTCTGCGATCGAAGGGTCGTCCACGAAAAGACGACGGGCGGAAGCGATGGTGGCCTGTGCGAAGGACTCGAAGCTCGCCTGCGCACTCAGCTGGCCATTGAGCAGCGTGTCGTACCAAACCCGGCCAGCCTTTTCCCAGCTGTATCCGCCAATGTCCAGTGCGGCCAGGGTGAAGGCACGATTGGGAATTCCTGAGTTGATATGGACGCCGCCGTTGTCGGTGTCGGTTACCACGTAGTTCGACATAGAGCCGACCTGCAAATCCCGGCCTATCTGGGGGTCGTCGTACGCCGTACCCGGCTCTCGTATTGATCGGAGCCCCTTGGCATTGATCCCGGGCATGAAGAGCCCCGCCCCAATGATCCAGTCAGCCTCAGCCACAGTGTGGCCGAGCACGCGCTGCTTGGCCATCGAGGCGAAGACGTCGCTGATGCTCTCGTTCAGCGCGCCCGGCTGGTCCTGATAAGCCAATCCGACCGTGAACTGGATGACACCATGGGTGTACTCGTGCGCCATCACATCCATTGGCTTGGTGAACCGGTCAAAGATCTGCCCATCCCCATCGCCGAAGACGAGCTGAGTTCCGTCCCAAAATGCGTTGTCGTAATCACGCTCGTAGTGGACGGTGATGGAGACCGTGCTGCCGCGTCCATCAATGGACTGCCGACCGAACTGGCTCTCGAACATGTCCCAAACCTGGCCGGAGGCATCGAACGACTCGTCAACTGCGGGATCGCCGACCGCGGGATCGCCATTGCTCCGGACCACCTCCCCAGGCAGTGTCTGGGTGTTGTTGGCGCTGTGCACCACCCGCTTTTTGCTGCCAGGCAGCCGCGGGGCGGCCATCTCGCCTGCCGGTGACTGCCGCTGAGCTCGCAGCCGGTCATCGACCTGCAGTGTCTCCCTGCCGGAGTCGGAGGCATGACGAGTCCCGGCCCAGAGGGCGACGCGCTGCAGCAGATAGGGGGGAACAAAGCTGCAGCACATGACGCCTCCTCAACAATGGCCTTCGACAAGATGGCACAAAATGCCACGCATTTTGACGACAGCGATGGTTTGATGAATCCAACGCAACCGCCTGTAGCATGCTCACAGGCAGGTTACATTCGGTTTTGCCGACCATCGGGGGAGAATTTTGAGCAGAGTTCTTGACGGCATGCCGTCGCACGTTTCAGGCTGACTTTCGGAATGGGCCACTTCGCTCAGGCAGGGGAAACCTATTCCGTGGGTTCGATTGACGGCGCGCAATCGGTAACGGCCACCATCTTCCGGTGGGGCGATTCCGTGGCCACAGGGGCCAGGACCGGACATGTGCGTTCTTAGTCGAGACCCACGCGTACGCGTTGAGAGTGCGTAGCACCTAACGCGATTTTGGCATGTCCACTTTAGGACATGTCAGCTTCCTGCTGCCCTTTTTGCGTGACTTCGTTCATTGCGCCTGCATAGCGTCCTTCTTGACAAAGCTCAGGCTTCTCGTTGGCCAGCGGTACCGGCTTCACGAGACATCAGGAAGGGAAATCACATGCGCGGACATACGCTCAGCAAGGGACATACGCTCAGCAAGGGACACACCCTCAAGGGACACACGCTGAGGGGACATACCCTCAAGGGCCACACGCTGAAGGGTCACACGCTCAGGGGCCACACGCTCTGAGCGGCCGTGTAAATCGCGGACATACGCACTGACTCCGCGGCGCCCACCAGCACCGCCGAGTCCGCAATAGGACACTTTTTGCGAAGGCCACGCACCAGGTGGTGGCCGAGCTTGCCATCAGCTCGCCGGGGACGGATCGGTACGCTCGCTCGTTTCTCGCGGCGAAATCCGGGGCCACGGCTAGTGAAATCGTGTCAAAAGTCCGATAGTGTTTGCATTGAGCAAAGCGAGCACCCAAGATCTTCCGAAAGGAAGCCGGGATACCTGACGTTCCCGGTGGTTAAGTTGCGAGCCCCGAGGTTCCGCCCGGAGTTCCTCCCCCTGGGCGACGCCCGCGGTTCTTATTGGGACCGCGGGCGTGGCTTTGGGTGCGAGTGCTAGTTGCCGCGCAAACCGTCCGATCGTACGAGTGCTGCACCTAGCTGCAGACGTGTCGATACTCCCAGCTCATCCATGAGTTCAGAGATCCAGCGCCGGACCGAGCGCACGTTGATGTTCAACGTATTCGCGATCGCCGAATCAGTGGAGCCGGTCATCAGCATGGAGATCAACATCTGGCGACGCGGATCGTTCTCACTGTTGACCGAGGTCATGATCGGGACGGCGGCGTCCCACACCGCCTCGAAGAGCCATTGCAGGGCCTCCACGAGTAGCGCATGCCGCACGATGGACACCCGGAGCTCATGTCCCGGGCCGTAGGAACGCATGGACGGGATGAGCGCGACATGAGAGTCCACCAAGATCAGTTTCATGGGAACCGGCGAGGTGCGGGAAAGCTCACCCTTCTTGGCGAACAGGCCGAGCTCGGTCAGCCGGTCGGGATCGAAGCCGGGGTGGTACACCACACGCAACGTGACATTGCGCTCCAACGCCTGCCATTCCGGCTCTACGCTCAGCGCCTCCTCTGTGACGTTGGGACGTGCCTGCGCGTACGGAGGCTTGTCGAAGGCGCAGATCTCGCGGCGCGCAGAGTTCAGCAGCTCGCGGTGGGCGGCGACGATGGACTCGCTTCCCACCAGAATCTTGACGTCGTCGGCTTGGGTGGCCCCAGCCGCCAGCAGATGACTCTCCAGCGACTCGGCTGCCACGCTCGCCAGCTCGATCTCAGACAGGCGTTGCGCCTTGAGCTGGTTGACCACATCAAGCAAAGGCAACGCGCGCCAGTGACCAAGTGATGAATCCGTGGCTAGCCCGAGCTTCCTCAGCTCATCAAGCGTTTCGGCCACCCGCTCCGGCGTTGCGGACGTCAGGCGCGCCAGCTCTGCGACTGATGCAGAACGCAAGGGCCCAAGCGCGACATATACCGCCTCCGCTTCGGCACTGATGCCCAGCGGCTGAAGCATCCTTTCCCTCCACCGCAAGGTTTGACAGGAGCCCATCGGCTCGCGGACCGCTGAGGTTCGGGCAGCCGATACGCTGAGCCAACGGCACAGCGACCCCGCTCGCTGCACGATCGTCTCATAGCGCTCCAAAGGAGAGATTTCAAGGATGGCTGAACTCGCTCAGATCGGTGTCACGGGGCTGGCGGTCATGGGCCGCAACCTTGCAAGGAACTTCGCCCGGCATGGACACCGCGTTGCGATCCACAATCGCACCTATGCCAGGACTGAGTCGCTGCTCGCAGAGGCTGGGTCGGAGGGGACCTTCATTCCGTCCGAGTCGATGGCCGA
>JAJTCL010000225.1 GCA_021323255.1 Propionibacteriaceae bacterium
GCATGCGTCCCGTGCTTACCTGGAAGTCCACTGCCGCCGCACCGACACCCGCAAGCGGCGGACCCTGAATGGTGCCGCTGACCTGACCCTCGCCGTTCAACCCATGGCAGGAAGCGCAGCCAACGGCGAAGAGAGCCTTACCTTCAGCGACCTGCTGGCTGTTCCCGGTTTCAGCCGACACCTGTGCCGGCGGAGCGATCACAGTGTAGAGCGCGCCCATCATGAAGAGCCCGAACACCAGCAGCAACGCCTTGGCTGCCGGGTGTCGGCGCCGGGAAGACAGGAGTCGCACGCGGATCCCTCTCGTGTCCTGATGCAGGTGTGGGCCAAACATATTCAGTTGTCCTGGGCCGGAAAAGGTCGCCGGCCTGTGATCTTCATTGCTTATCGAAGGATGTAGATAACACCGAACAGCGCAATCCACACGACGTCGACGAAGTGCCAGTAATAGGACACTACAACCGCGCTGACGGCCTGCTCGTGAGTGAAGGTCCGGGCCAGGAATGTGCGGCCCATCAGCAATAGGAAGGCGATCAGTCCGCCGGTCACATGCAGCCCGTGGAATCCAGTGGCCAGGTAGAAGACAGACCCGAACGCATTGGACGAGATGGTCAGGCCTTCGCTGATCAATGCCGAGTACTCATAAACCTGGCCGCCCATGAAGAACGCACCCATGAGGTAGGTGAGCGTGTACCACTCTCGCAGCCCCCAGCGCCGGAGGTTGAACAGCGATCCTGTCCGGCTGACCTGGGCTCGCTCAGCTGCGAACACACCCATCTGGCAGGTAAAGGAGCTGGCGACCAGCACACTGGTGTTGATGATCGCGAAGGGGATGTTGATCAGATCGCCCTGGGACTGCCAGAGCGACTCGGTGCCGGCTGCCGCTGCCTGTGAATTCGTGACGTTCCGGATGGTGAAGTAGGCCGCAAACAGGGCTGCGAAGAACATCAGCTCCGAAGCCAGCCAGATGATGGTGCCGACAGCCACCGGCTCTGGCCGATTCTCACGACCACGCAGGCGCGATTGGGGGATCGGGTGCAGTGAGCCCTCCGGCATCGTCATCGAGCCTGAGACTGCGTGTGTGTGCATGGCCACGAGGTCATTATTGCCGTAACCCGTGCTGAGGTCACCCCACGGCACAACTTTGTTATCCCGAGTCGTGTGCGGCATCTGGACCATCACCCGATGGCCAATCGACAAGCGCAGACCCAGCTGTCGCCTGCGGGGCAGCACCGGCGGGTGGCAAGTGCGAGCCGACATTAGGCTGGGCGTGTGCTCAGCAGGTTCGTGACGGTGCTGGTACCGCTGCACGCCACGCCGACCAATCAGCCGCCTCCGCTGACTCCAACTCGGCTGCTGACCGAATGGACCTGGCAGTGGTCGATGGCGCTCGGCATCGCCATTGCAGGCACCCTCTACATTGGCGGGCTGGTGGGGTTACGCCGGCGGGGCGATCGCTGGCCAGTGCAGCGCAGCTTTTCCTTCCTGCTCGGCGGTCTAGGGTCGATTGCTCTTGCCACGCTTTCAGCGCTGGGCACCTATGACACAGTGCTGTTCAGCGTCCATGTGGTGCAGCACATGATCTTGATGATGGTGGCTCCGCTGTTTCTCGCCCTCGGCGCGCCAATCACCCTCGCGTTGCGGACCCTGCCCACCCGACCGCGCAGCATGCTGCTCGCCGTGCTTCACTCGCGGTTCGCCCGGGTGCTGACGTTTGCGCCACTCACACTCGCGCTTTTCATCGCCACGCCGTTTGCGCTGTACTACTCGCAGTTTTATGAGATATCGCTGCGCTCGGACTTTTGGCATGCGTTTCTGCATCTGCACTTCCTCATCATCGGCTGCTTGCTGACGTGGCCATTGATGGGAATCGACCCGGTTCCCGGAAGGATCAGCCATCCGCTGCGGCTACTCATGTTGTTCTTGATGCTGCCCTTCCACGCATTCCTTGGCATCTCGATCATGAGCTCGACCACGCTGATCGCGGAAAGCTGGTATCTCGCCTTCAATCGGACCTGGCCGCCCAGTCCGTTGGATGATCAGTACCTCGCTGGCGGCATCATGTGGGCCTCGGGAGATGCCCTCGCGCTGCTGATGCTGATCGCGCTCTTTGCTCAGTGGTACGCGTCCAGTCAGCGGGAGGCTCGGCGGGAGGACCGTCGACTTGATCGACTGGAGGCACGAGCGCAGCGAGCGGCACCGACAGCGGTCGGCTCCCGCGATGATCGAGAACAGGCACGTTACGATCAGGCCCGGGCCGGCCAGGTGGCCGAGGCTGAGATGCGGCCCGCCGGCACTGGAGGACAACCTGGAGATGATCAATGAACGGCAATGAGGGCCCCCGAGATGGCGAGGTTCTGACGATCTTGTTGTACGCCTCGGACCGGACGACGCGTCAAAGCGTCAGGCTTGCCCTGGGGCGCAAGGTGGCATCCGACCTGCCCCCGGTACGGATACTCGAGGTGGCAACCCAGGCCGCTGTGATCACCGCCATGGACGCGGGCGGCATCGACCTGGCGATCCTGGACGGGGAGGCTGTGCCGGGTGGCATGGGACTGTGCCGCCAACTCAAGGACGAGATTCTGCGCTGTCCGCCGATCTTGGTGCTGATCGGTCGTCCGGATGACGCATGGCTGGCGACCTGGTCGCGGGCCGACGGCGCGGTATCGCATCCGGTCGATCCCCTCCGATTCCCTGCTGCGGTGGCAGCGCTGCTGCGTTCTGGGAGGCCCTCAGCACCCACGGTCGCGCGGACCACCCCCGGACCTGACTGATGGCAGCACGATGAACTGGCCGGACCTGCTGAGTGGACTGGTTCGGGGCGAGGATCAGCCAGCCGAGGCCACCGCCTGGGCCATGGGACAGATTCTGAACGGCGATGCGACGCCTGCGCAGCTGGCAGCGTTCGTCGTTGGATTGCGGAGCAAGGGCGAGACGGTGCAGGAGCTCACCGGCCTCGCCGACATGATGATCGAGTTCGCAACTCCGATCGAGATTGGCGGGCCCGCGGTTGATGTCGTCGGCAGCGGCGGCGACCGGTCGAACACCGTCAATATTTCAACCATGGCTGCGATCGTGGCAGCGGCTGCCGGGGCCAGGGTCGTCAAGCACGGTAACCGAGCGGCGTCGTCGGCGTGTGGTGCCGCCGATGTCCTGGAGGCGCTCGGTCTGGTCCTCGATCTTGCGCCCGAGGCTCAGCAGCAGGTCGTTGACCAGGTCGGCATCGGGTTTCTCTTCGCCGCGCACTACCACCCGGCGCTGCGACATGCGGCAGCTACCCGACGCGAGCTCGGCATCCCGACCACGTTCAATTTCCTGGGCCCTTTGGCCAATCCTGCGCAGCCCATATCGCAAGCCGTCGGGGTGGCCGATCCGCGGATGGCCGAGCTGATGGCCGGCGTTTTTGCATCTCGGGGTAACTACGGACTGGTGGTGCATGGTGATGACGGACTCGACGAGCTGACCACCACGACATCGTCAACGGTATGGGTGTACGCCGACGGACAGGTCTCGCGGATGGAGCTGGACCCACTTCAGCTGGGCGTCCCGAGGTCAGGCCTCGCGGACTTGGTCGGCGGTGACCCGGCGGCCAACGCGGCGGTAGTACGCGAACTGGTCGCAGGTCGCCCAGGTCCGATCCGGGATGTCGTCGTGCTCAACGCTGCCGCGGCGCTGGTCGCGTACGGCAAGCCCACCGCCAGCCGGCTGGCGGCAGACTTCGTCGACGAACTGGAGCGAGCCCAGCAGGCAATCGACTCAGGTGCGGCACAAACCAAGCTGCAGGAGTGGATCGAGGCCACGCACGCCGTTCGCTAGCGAATGGTGAGGGTCTGGAGCGTGTCGCGGGCCTGCCGGGCGATGTCGGATTCGGCGTCGTTCGGCACCGAGCTAGCTGCCATGATCAACGATCCGTCATCAAGCCTGACCAGCAGTGCCGTGACGGTGTCGTAGCGGCTTGGCAGGCGGTGCACCGTGTAGTGCACCTGCGCAGAGAACAGCATTCCGGGCCGCCCATTCACGGTGCGTTGCTGCCAGGTGATTTTCTTCAGCTTGGTGGGGTGCTGGTCGAAGATGGCCTGGCTCAGCCGGTGCATGGTGAGCGAGCCCTCGCTCCGCAGATCCGCAGCCTGGCTTGATTTGGCTACCCGGCCGAGCAAGACACCGGACGACCAGTCGTTTTTGCCGTCATAGCGCATGTGAACCGGCGCGCTGGCCCAGAAAAGAAGATCGAGCACTCCGCGAATTTCCATCGGATCGGGGGAGAGCACGTAGGGATCGCCAGGCATCGTCAGCGATGCCGGTCCTATCGTTGCCGTCCGAGTGCGCTCGTCAAGGTGGCCGACGGGGGCGGTGCCGACCCCTCCGGTGCTCGGCAAGCCAGCTGGGCCGCCCACGACCCGCTGCGCGGAGGTATTCGAGGGGTCACGCCAGAGCACGAGACCGAGGCCGATCGATGCGCTGACGAACAGCGCAAACCCGAGAGAGAGCACAGCGGCGGTTCGCAATGGCGAGGTGGGGTGATGAGATGCGCCGCCTCCTATGGCCGCCTCGGCCAGCACCGGTAATGGGGGCGGCGCCTGGGCCGAGTCGCTGGTCACCTCTGCCCAGCTACTGCCGTCCCACCAGCGGTAGAGCCCAGGTGCACCTGCTGGATCCGGGTACCATCCAGGTCTCGGCGCGCCGGTCACGCCTTCGAGCCTATGCGGCACTGGAAAGCCAGGCTGGAGGATCGCCTCGAGGTTTGGCCGGGTGGCGCACGGCGCATTACCGCTGCCGTTGTTCCGCGCGACATACTGCACCCGTGATCTCCCGCGAACTTGCCACGCGGCTCGCTCCGTACCTGTCCTGGACACCGGCGAACGGCGACATGTTCTTCATCCCCCGGCCGGAGATCGCTGAGTCTGTCTTCATCGTCAGCGACATGGTCGTCGAACTCGTCGTGGCGGGTGGCGAATCGCGTTTCCATTTCAATGGGACGGTGGAATGGGCGCTGGACTCGGTGGAGTCCAACGGGGTGGTCTGGCTCCCTCGGGAAGATCAACTCCGCGAGACCCTCGGCAACTACTTCTTGTCTCCCGGCAAGGCATTCCACACCGAAGCTGAGCCTGACGCCGCCGATGCGTACGCCCGCGCCGCGCTCTACGTTCTCGGGGCGAACGACTTGCCTCCGCTCCGCTCCGGTGTGGATCGCGCTTAGGAAGCCCCTACCCGGTCGAGCTTCACCGAAGGAGCACGTGACGTTACGTCGCTACCGACGGGGTGGCATCCAGGCGAGCCAGCGCCGGCTCAGCGGGCGGCGTAACGCAGCACGACGTTGTTCGAGCCGTGGAAGCGGCGCGCCTCGAGCAGCCTGAGGTCGACTGGCCCATCAAAGATGGAGATTCCGCTGCCGAGGGCGTTCGGGCTGACCATGAGGTGAAGCTCGTCAACCAGGCCCTGCTGAAGAAGCAGGCTGTTCCACATCGTGCGGCTGCCGAAGATGAGGATGTCGCCGCTTCCCTGCCCGCGCTCGGCGGTAAGCCAACGCGCTGCATCGGAGCGTGGTACCACGGTCGTTGTCTGGTGCCAGGCATTCTCGGTTGGCACCGAGTAGCTGTCGCTCACGACCGTTTTCGGCAGCTGGTTGTAGATCCGGCTGAGCTCGCGGTTGTCGGCGCTCAGGGCGCGATCCTCCGGATCAGCCGGCGCGTCTGCGATAAAGGGCCAGTAAGAGCTGAACCCCTCGAACGACGTACGGCCCAACAACACGATGTCGGCTGCCCTGATGCGCTCGAGGTTGTAGGCGTCGAATGCCTCGTCCATGTTCAAGACCAACGGATTGCGATCCGGGCTTTCATAGAACCCGTCCAGGGACATGATGTTGCAAACGGTCACTGTACGCATGCTGGCGCTCCTCCTTGCTCTGTGCCGAGCGTTGGAACCGGTGGGGTCTGCAACTAGGGGCAGCCCGGAGCCTACAGAACCCGCTTAGATGTGCTCGGGACTACCGAGGAGCGCGTTGAAGACGGTCGCGGGCAAGCGCAGGCGATCATCGGCGTGGTAGCGCCCGAGTAGTTCGTGCGAAAATTCATCCGGCTTAGCTGCAATGGCCGGCAAGAGCGCGAAAATCATCGCACCAACGGCTTGATGGCGAAGGTGTCTCGCACTTCGCTGTTTCGCGCTCAAGCCTGGATTCATTGAGATATTCGGCGAGGTGCCAGTATTTGCCTGAGCAGGGCGAGTCATGCCGTGTTTGGCCGTGCACGGTATCCGATCTCCGCTCGGGCGCGCGCAGGTCAGCTGATCATGGAAACTAGGCAGGCGGCGTAGGCTCCGGCCAGCATCGAAGGGGCGTACGGGAATGCCTCGCGCCGACCCAATGCCAGCCGGAGCACACCGACTAGCCCGCCGACCAGGGTGCCGAGCAGCAGGGCCCACCACAGCAATGTCCACGAGTCGGCCGCTGCGGCTGCGCCAAGCAAAGGCGCGAACCGGACGTCGCCGAAGCCAAAGCCACCGCGCGATATCAACCAGACGAGCAGATAGAGCCCACAGGCGATCGCTGCCCCTGCTGCGCTCCGAACCGGGACCCAGATACCTCCGCCCAACGGGACTGCCAGCAGCGTGGCCAACGCCATCGCCAGCCATGCAAGGCGGGTCAGCTGCAGCGGCAACCAGCTCGTGCGTGCGTCGATCGCAGCCAGTAGCACCCCCAGGATGGCGAGCACTGACCACATCGGCTGTGCGTAACGCGGCAGGGTTAGCCAACTGACCGTTGCGGCGATCCCAGCAAGCCCACCGCAGACAAGCAAGAAACCGATGCTGCCGAGGTCCCGGTAGATCGGCCTGCCGTCACCCGGAACCGGCTCTGGAAGGAGCCGGAGCAGCGGTCGTACCAGTAAGCCGGCAACCGTAGCGATTATTGCTGAGAGGGCAGCTGCCGCTAGGCCGTCACCGATCACCCGGGCGATCCTAATGTCGCCTGCCGGCGCAGTCTGCCCCTCATGCCGC
>JAJTCL010000226.1 GCA_021323255.1 Propionibacteriaceae bacterium
CCCGGAGGCGCCGTACGGATACCCCCCGCAGCAGGGTTACACCGACCCCAACGCCGGTTATCAGCAGCAGGCCTACCAAGAGGGTTACGGCAGTCAGCCTCAGCAGGGCGGCTATCAACAGCAGAGCGGCTACCAACAGCAGGGCTACCAGCCGTACGGGGACCCGAACCAGCAGGCGTACGCCCAACATGACTATGGGCAGCAGGGTTATCCGCAGCAGCAGTACGGCCAGCCCGGCTACCCGCAGCAGCCCTATGCCGGCCAGGCGCAGGTGTCGGAGAGTGATGAGAAGACCTGGGGAATCATCTCCCACATCAGCATCCCGTTCTTCGGTTTCATCGGCCCGCTCATTGCTTACCTGGTCTACAAAGATCGCAGTGAGTGGCTGAAGCAGACCACCACCGAGGCGCTGAACTTCTCGATCTTGTACAGCATCGCCTATCTGATCGCAGTGATCACGATCTCGGTTGTCATCGGGTTGATCTTGTGGCCGCTGGTATTCATCGTCGCGCTGATCTTCTGCATCATGGGCACGATCGCTGCCAACAAGCACGAGTTCTACAAGTACCCGATCAACGTGCGCTTCATTAAATAGGCCTTCCTGGGACTATGGGTGAGTGACCACCTGGAGTCCCGACTTCCTGGTCGGCTACGAAATAACCGAACTCGCACTACCCGGCGTGGAGCCCGCGGCTGGTGAGCCTCCGGACGCCAACGTCGTAGCAACGCTGATCCGAAAGACCTCCTATCGGGTTGCGCGGCGCGCGGTGCTGTATCTACACGGCTGGAACGACTACTTCTTCCAGACTCATCTCGCCGACTATCTGAGCGACCTCGGCTATGACTTCTATGCGCTCGACCTGCGACGTTATGGGCGGAGTATCCGGCCGGGACAATTCCGCGGGTTCATCACCAACCTTGATGATTACTCCCTTGAGCTTGATGCGGCGGCCGATCTGATCGCGGCTGACCATGATCGGTTGCTGCTCATGGGTCACTCGACGGGTGGATTGATCGCTGCCCTCTGGGCCGCCCGCAACTCCGAGCGCCTCGAGGGCCTGATCCTCAACTCACCGTGGCTCGACCTGCAGGGCTCGGCGCTGGTACGAACGCTGGGTACACCGGTGATCGACAGGCTGGGCAGTCGAGCACCGACATCGATCATCCGGCTGCCGGATCTTGGTTTCAACGCGCGTGCGCTGCATGTCAGTCTGGGCGGGGAGTGGGACTACGACCTGCAGCTGAAATCGAAGCCCGGCCCGCCCATCCGAACCGGTTGGTTGCGCGCGATCTTGCTCGGGCATCAGCGGGTTGCTGCAGGTTTGGGAATTGGTGTGCCGATCTTGGTGCTTGCCTCCACGACGACGGACTTCTCCCGGCGCTGGCACGAGGGCTTGCGCCTCGTCGACACGGTGCTGGATGTGGAGCAAACCGCGGCACGGGCCGTCCGCCTCGGTCCGCACGTCACCGTTGTCAGAATTCCGGAGGGTCTGCACGATCTCACCTTGTCCGCTCCGCACGTACGCAAGCAGGCGCTGGACGAGATCGGCCGGTTTGTCGAGGCGTACGTGAAGCGGGGGCCTTCGTTGCTCAATGGGTCTGTTGGAGGCGGTGCGCGCACTGATTAGATGAGTACGTGACTGAGATGCCTCATGTAGTGATTATCGGCGCTGGCTTCGGAGGCTTATCGGCAACCGAGGAGCTGGCCAAAGAGGGGTTCCGAGTTACGCTGCTTGACCGGTTTCCCTACAACACCTTTCAGCCGCTGCTCTATCAGGTTGCGACCGGCGGACTTAATCCTGGGGATGTCACCTACTCCCTTCGCTACTTTGCGGCCAGACATGAAGGTGTCCACTTCCGGGTTGCCGAGGTCGTCGGCATTGACCATGATCACCAAGAAGTGATCTGCGGTGATGGAGTCCGGGTCGCTTTCGACTATTTGATCATCGGCACCGGGATCACGACGAACCATTTCGGGATTCCGGGCGCCGCCGAGTACACCATGTCGATGTACACCCGAGCCGAGGCTCTCAAAGTGCGCGACACGATCTTCGGCAGCCTTGAGATCATTGCCGGGCAGTCAGATCCGAACACGGCCGGATTCACTACCGTCATCGTCGGTGGCGGCCCGACCGGGGTGGAGATGGCCGGACAGCTGGCCGAACTCAAGACCCAGATGGTGCCGTTGACTTATCCCGAACTCAATCCGGCTCGACTCCATGTGGTGCTGGTCGAGATGACTGATCATCTCCTGACGCCCTTTGACGACTCGCTGCGGAAGTACACCTTGCAGGAACTGATCAAGCGAGGGGTGGACGTTCGGCTCAACACCGCGATCACTGAAGTGGAGCCCGATCGTGTCGACTTCAAGGACGGCTCCTCCATGCCGGTGGACCTCGTGATTTGGGCAGCGGGTGTCTCTGGTGATCCAAGGGTGCGGGACTGGGGACTGCCGATCGGACGGGCGGGGCGGATTGAGGTCAATCGCGACACCCGTGTCATGGGTGAGGAGCGAATTTTCGCTATCGGCGATGCCAGCGTCATCGTGGACAACCCGCTGCCGCAGCTGGGGCAGCCGGCCATCCAGATGGGAAAGTTCGTCGCCAGGCAGATCGCCAGGCTGCATCGCGGACTCGACACACAGGATTTCTCTTACCACGACAAGGGCATCATGGCCACCATCGGTCGCGGCGACGCGGTTCTCCAGATGCCGATCGGGCTCAAGATGAAGGGTGTTCCTGCCTGGGCTGGTTGGATCGTGCTCCACATTGCCTACTTGCTCGGTGGCCGCAACCGGCTGCAGACGCTGATCAACCTCGGTGCTCGCTACTTCGGCCCGCGGCGCTCGAACGCGATCGTTGGCGATGTGCTGCCGACGCCGAAGCTGCGTGCCCTCAGAGGCATGGAAAGATAGCGGGCGGCGACCCCGGCAAGGACCGTCGGTGTTGTGCGGGTGCGCCCTGAGCTTGTCGAAGTGCCCCTGAGTTTGTCGAAGGGTGGCCAGGGCCGGAATCGAACCGGCGACCTTTCACTTTTCAGGCGAACGCTACTACCGACTGAGCTACCTGGCCTTTGGTCGGTGAGATGGATTCATCACCGCTTACGCGACCCCGACGGGACTCGAACCCGCGACCTCCGCCGTGACAGGGCGGCGCGCTAACCAACTGCGCCACGGGGCCATGTAACTCAAGCTTCGCACCCTTCCGGGCGCCCGCGAAACTATAGCGCAGCAGGCGAAGCCAGCGGTAAGTGGACGGATTGCGAGCGGTCGCTTGGGAAGTCTGGCGGTGGCTCCTCACGCTAAGGTTGCTGTGCTAACCCAGGTCCCCATCGTCTAGCGGCCTAGGACTCCGCCCTTTCAAGGCGGCAGCGCGGGTTCGAATCCCGTTGGGGACACAAGATAAAATGGCCTCTGACCAGGCCTGATAGCAGAATAGTCAGCCAACATCTCCCTTGCTCTCCCGTCAGGGACGCGCCAGGGACGCAAGAGCTTCGCACTTATGCCTTCGGCGCAGCCCCACGCCAGCCGACTTGCTCGCCCATCGATGCGGGCCGAGTGCTGGCTCACTCGTATTACCGGCGGAGTCCTCATTCTGGGCCAGCCTGCCCGGCCAATCCAGCAGCGTTTCGTCTCGAAGATCGGGCTTTCGGCCGAGCGCGGGGGGCAAGCCAGCCGTCCGGCGAACGCCGAGGATGTGCAATCCACCTTAAGGACGCAGAGACGCTCACAGATCCTCGCGATCACTGGCGGCTTCCCGGGCCAGTCACCGCTAGCCGGAACCGGAGGAGAGATATGACAAACGAGCTTGATCGACTGATGAGCATCACCGACCTGTCGGAGATGCTCGGGGTGCCGATTGACACCTTGTACGGGTGGCGGCACCGCGGTGAGGGTCCAGGCGGATATAGAGTCGGTCGTCACGTTCGATGCCGCAGGGCAACGGTTGAGGCTTGGCTTGATACCCAAGCCGACCGACGCGAAAGCCAGCGTGGCGCACATTGAGCGGCGCCGGCTGGAGCGGCGCGACCCCTCCGGACGAGCTCGTACGGTCGTGCACTTCAAGGTGCGTTACCGCGACGCGACGGGGAAGCATCATAGCGAGACCAAGACCAGATTGGTCGATGCTGAGCGCAGGAAGGCTGAGATTGAAGTCGCCCTCGCGACCGCAACGTGGCGAGATCCTAGGCGCGGTGAGCTGACTCTTGCGGAATGGGCGGAGGTCTGGCTGCCCACCCGATTTGATCTTCGGCCAACTACGTGGGCACGGCTCCTACCGTGCCCTCGTGCTGGTCGGTGCGTACGCCGGACTTCGGTGGGGAGAAGCTGCAGGGTTACGCAGACGCGACATCGACCCGGTACGTTCTCGCATCCGCATAACCTCCACGGCCGTCGAGTTGCGCGGCCAAGTGACCTTGGACAATGAGCCCAAGACAACACGATCGAAGCGTTCCGTGCCCGTCGCCCGCTCCGTGATGCGACGGCTTGAGCGACACCTGTCAGAGTTTGTTGACCCGACCTCAGTTGCCCTCGTGTTCACCGCACCGGCCGGCGGCCCGCTCTTCCGCGCCTGGGGCCGCACCGTCTTGCGGCCGGCCGTGCTGCGTGCAGAGTTGGACGACATCACCTTCCATGGACTTCGGCACAGCTTTGTCGCGATCATGGTGGCCGCGGGCTGTAACGTACGCGAGGTCTCCGAGTGGGCTGGACACAACAGCGTTGCGTTTACGCTAACGAGGTACGGCGGCCTGTTTGAGGACAACGCTGACGCCGCCATTGATCGGCTCGATGCGCTTCTTAGGGCCTCTGCGACGACCGCTAATATCGAGCTTCTCGCCTCTTCGTCCTGAACTCTGCGGGTTTCGTCCACTAGACCTTGTCCAGGCGTCGGCGGACACGAATGGACCCCTACGCACTCACTGAGACTCGGCTGTATTGCTGTACTCCGCTGCTGTACGGCGCAGATCAAATACCCCTCAGATGCCTGCGCCGGTGACTCCAGCCGCGCCAGCACCGGGGGCTGCATTCCCTTTGTCTCTGTATGCGTTGCAGCGCAGACAGACCTGGT
>JAJTCL010000227.1 GCA_021323255.1 Propionibacteriaceae bacterium
CCGAGGTTGCATGCCTACACCAGCATGTGGCGGCTGCGCGGTGACGCCTGGGCATCGCTGGCCGACGTCACTAAACGGCTGTCCGATGCCCGTACGCCCAACGAGCTGCGTCCGGCCCTGCAGGACGAGGCCGGAGAGCTGGTGCGGCTGCTCGACCCGCTGGAGACCTACTGGGCCTATCCCGGACGCAGCCAGCTCGAGCAGATCGCCCTGCTGTGCGACATCGGCGACTACGGGTCCGCGATGCGCAAGGCCGACACCGTCACCCGAGTCATCTCCGGCAACATCGTGGAGGCCACCGCCGCCGAGCCCGGCGACGCTTCCGCGATCGCGGCACGAAATGCCGTAGCGACCGGGATTCCGGCGTTTCAGGTCCTGGTCGTGGACGACCTGCCCGAGGCTGACGTCACCCGTCTTCGCGACGAGATGCGCAAGCTGCGGCGAGCCGAGGATCCCTTCACCTATGAGCTGCTTTTCGTCACGACCTTTGAGGACGCACTGCTTGCGGTACTGCTGAACTCCGAGATCCAGGCCTGCGTCATCCGGCCCGGCTTCGGGGTGGTCTCGCATCACCGGCTCGACGATTTGCGTCACTTCATCGAGGACTTCGACCCGCAGGTCGCGCAGCCGCTTCCCTCCGCGGAACGGATGCTCTTGCTGGGCAAGGAGATCGCCGAGCGCCGACCAGAAATCGACCTGTACCTCGTGGCGCAGGTCTCGATCGAGCGGTTGGCCGGGGAGATGACACGGCGGTTCCAGCGGATCTTCCATCGCGACGACTTTCTGGAGCTGCACCTGTCCATCCTCCGTGGGGTGGCTGCCCGGTACCAGATGCCGTTCTTCACCGCACTGACTAGCTACAGCCGCCAGCCGACCGGTGTGTTCCACGCGCTGCCAATCTCGCGGGGCAAATCGGTGGTCAACTCGCCCTGGATCCGCCAGATGAGCGACTTCTACGGGCTCAACATCTTCCTCGCGGAGACTTCGGCGACCTCCGGTGGGCTGGACTCCCTGCTTGACCCGTCTGGGCCGATCAAGAAGGCGCAGGAGCTGGCCGCTCGCGCCTTCGGCGCGGACCGGACCTTCTTCGTAACCAATGGGACATCGACGGCGAACAAGATCGTCGTCCAGTCCATGATCACCCCCGGCGATGTGGTGCTGGTTGATCGGAACTGTCACAAGTCACACCACTACGCGCTGATGCTCGGCGGCGCACAGGTCACGTACCTCGACTCCTACCCGCTCGATGAGTACTCCATGTACGGCGCCGTCCCACTGGCGACCATCACCGGATGCCTGCGTGATTACGAGGCGGCCGGACGGCTGCACAAAGTCAAGATGCTGTCCCTGACAAACTGCACGTTCGACGGCATCGTCTACGACGTCGAACGGGTGATGAACGAGTGCCTGGCGATCAAGCCGGACCTGGTCTTCCTGTGGGACGAGGCATGGTTCGCCTTCGCAGGCTTCCACCCGATCTACCGCCGGCGTACGGCAATGGCTTCGGCACGCAGACTGCAGCAGCGCTACCGCAGCTCGGAGTACGCCAAGGAATACGCCACGACGCGAGCAAGCTTGGATGACGGTGCGTATGCGATGCCCAATCCCGATCGGGTGCGGCTGCGCGTATACGCCACGCAGTCCACGCACAAGACCCTGACTTCGCTGCGGCAGGGGTCAATGATCCACGTCCTCGACGAGGACTTCCAGTACCTGAACGAGGAGGCCTTCGACGAGGCCTACATGACCCATACATCCACCTCGCCCAACTACCAGATCCTGGCATCTCTCGACGTTGGTCGCGCCCAGGCCGAGCTCGAGGGCTACCAACTCGTCCAGCGACAAGCCGAGCTCGCGATGAACCTGATGGACGCCGTCGACAACCACCCGCGGATCCGCAAGTACTTCAGGTTCCTCGGCACGCCGGAGATGATCCCCTCCCGCTACCGCCAATCGGGGATCGACTATCCGTTGCGCGGAGGCTTCTCCCAGATGGAGACGGCCTGGAGGCACGACGAGTTCGTCCGAGACCCCAGCCGCTTGACCCTGCTGGTCGGCGCCTCGGGGATTGACGGCGACACCTTCAAGCACAGCTATCTGATGGACAAGTACGGCATCCAGGTCAACAAGACCTCCCGCAACAGCGTGCTGTTCATGACCAACATTGGCACCACCCGCAGCTCGGTCGCCTATCTCATCGAAGTGCTGCTGAGGATCACCGAGGACCTCGACGAGGAGCTCGCCCAGCTCGGCCCGCTGGGACATGCAGCGAGAAACCGAAGGATCGCCTCCCTCACCAGCAACCCGCCGCCGCTGCCGAACTTCACCAGGTTCGCCGACCGGTTCCGGCATGACGCCAAGAGTCCGGACGGCAACCTGCGGGACGCGTACTTCCTGGCCTACGTCGCCGGCGCGTGTGAGTACCTTCCCGCCGAGGAGTTGGCCGCGCGGGTCGCGGAGGGACGAGAGGTGGTGTCGGCGATGTTCGTCACGCCGTACCCACCGGGCTTCCCGATCCTCGTCCCCGGACAGGTCGTGACCAGCGACATCCTCGACTTCATGTCGGTCCTCGACACCCGCGAGATACACGGGTACCTTCCCGAGTTCGGCTACCGGGTGTTCACCGAAGAGGTTCTGCGGGACTCCGGGCACGATTAGCCACGTACGGCGTCAGTAGCGGCAGGCAGTAGTCCCTGCACAAGCTTGGGGGTGAGCTGCTCGACGAACATGCCCGCCTCACGGGCCGTGGGGGGTATAGGCCTCCTCGTCCGAGCGGCGGATTACATCTGCGGAGAGCCGGCCCTCACCAACGACGGCGTCGACCTCCAGGTCGCCAGCCGCACCGTGCTCGTGCATCCAGACATCTGACTTCTGCTCGGCGGCCAGGCCCTCCTCGGTTGTGTGTGCCTCGACCACGGCTGGGCCGGCAACCCGGCGCAGCACCGCATAGGCCACGAGCACCACTGCCCAGGCCAACAGGCTCAGCAGGATCTGGGATCGGGTCTCATCCCCTAGGAACATTGCGATGAGGACGGCGACGATCGCCGCAGCCGCGACGATGGTGAGCACCGGGAAGAACCACATCTTGATTTGCAGCCGCTCCGGCGCGGTGCGCTCGATGATCCGCCGCATCCGCAGCTGCGACAAGCAGATCATCAAGTAGACGAACAAGATGATCGCCCCAGAGGAGTTGAGCAAGAACAAGAACACCCTGTCCGGGGAGACGAACGCAGCGACCACACACAAGTACCCCACCAAGGTCGAGGTGAGAATCGCCTTCAGCGGCACGCCGCGCCTGCTCACGTCGAGCATCCACCGCGGCGCCTCCCGCCGCGCCGAGAGCACGAACAGCATCCGAGACGCGGTGTACAGGCCCGAGTTGAGGCAAGACAACACCGCGACCAGGACGACCCCGTTCATGATCTCCGCAGCAGCCGGGATGCCCATCTCCTCAAGCGCGCTGACATAGGGCGAAGAGCCCAGCTCTGGTGAGTTCCAGGGCAGGATCGTGACCAGCAGGAAAATCGATCCGACGAAGAAGAAGGCCACCCGGAAGATCACCGAGTTGGTGGCTTTGACAACCGCCTTGTGCGGGTCCGACGACTCGGCCGCGGCAATGGTTGCGATCTCGGCGCCGACCATGGAGAAGACCACGATCACAACACCGGAGAAGATCGCCCCGATGCCGTTGGGGACGAACCCGCCCTGCGCGGTCAGGTTGGAGAAGTCCAGGTCCTTGCCCGGCCACAAACCAAGCACGAAAAGCGTGCCGAGCACGATGAAGGCCATGATGGTCACAACCTTGATTCCGGCGAACCAATACTCGAACTCACCGTAGGACGCGACCGAGAAGAGGTTCGTGGCTGTCATCAAGATCATCAAGACCAGCGCGATGGCCCAGAGCGGAACGTCGGGCAACCAACGTTGCAAGATCTTGCCCCCGGCGACCGCCTCGAAGCCGACCACGATGACCCAGAAGTACCAGTACAGCCAGCCGACCGAGAAGCCGGCCCAGCCGCCGAGGGACTGCCGGGCATAGTCTGCGAACGAGCCCGTCGACGGGTTCGCCGTGGCCATCTCGCCGAGCATGCGCATAACCAGGACGATGAATGCGCCGGTTACCGCGTAGGTGAGGAAGGCGGCAGGACCGACAGTGTTCATCACCACGCCGGAACCGACGAACAGCCCCGCGCCGATTACCCCGCCGATCGCGATCATCGCAAGGTGACGCTGCCTTAGCCCTTTGTGTAGCTCGCCGCTCGGTGTTGCTTCACCATGCGACATATCGGCTCCTCTCGGATGTGGGCCCGGCCTGCCCGCATCGACGACCTCACGCGATGATCTGAATCGCTTTGACCCAACAAATCTTCCCGGATTTGAACGCACTTAGCCACTAGCTTGGGCATTGGGCCAGCCAGCCCCGGCACTGGTGTTGTTAGCCGCCGCCTAGAAATGGGTCTACCGCTTCGCCGCCACGGCCCACGACATCGCCTTCCCTCTCGCGGCGAAGGTGTCCCCTCTATTGGGACTGGTACTACGTAGTGGTCGAGGCTCGGCCCGACCAAACCCTGACCCGGCGGCCCGGTCACATGCGGGGCGTACTCAGATGATCGCTGCTCGACCTGTTCTTCCCCACCGGCCGATCCATCACGGTGTCCGCCCAGCGCGTTCGCCTGCTCGGCGATCTCGCGCGTCTGCTCCAGGTCGGCGAGGTCTCCGACGACGGCCTTTGCGCCCTGGCCTACCAGATCTCGAACGGCCGCGAGCCGGTCGCGGTTGCGAGTGTGGACAACGACGTGGTGGCCCCGCCCCGAGCAGGGTGTGCGCGGCCGCTCGCCCGAACTGAAAATGATCAGTTGTGGCCTACTGAGACGTACTGGGCGTGCGCGGCCAATGCAACGATCATGCATCTGCCAGCTGGGAAGCGCCGCTCGGATGCTGGTTAGGGCCGGTGAACCAGCTGCTCACAACCGCTGTCCAGCATTTGTGACCTTAGCCAGGCTGTTCGCAATCTCCGACGACATCGGTGGAGGAGACGGCGATTTCATTCATGT
>JAJTCL010000228.1 GCA_021323255.1 Propionibacteriaceae bacterium
GTTCTGCTGGCGGTCACCTTGCTGTTCGTGCTTGCTGCCCAAGTACTCGCCGGCGTGCAATTCCTGCGTCCCAGTGGCCCTCCGGGAACGCTTCCGGCACACATCCGGCGGCTAAACACGCGGTCCCGCTACCGCAACGATTGACGCGCCGCTTTTTGGGAGCTGCTCGCGCATCGCGCGTGGAATCCGCCGCCGTCGTCGTCGCTCGCACCGGATCGCGCGCCGCCGTGCTGCGGAGGAGCGAGCCGACATGCTCTACGTCGGTGAGCGACGACAAAGTAGGCGGCTTCCTGGCGCGATCCGCAGCGAGCGGCAGCGAGCCACAACTGGGAAGAAAGCCTCCGCTAACTCCTATTTCACATTGCTCGCTCCGCTCGCTGAGGCTGGCGCTCGATAGCCGCTGCCTTCCTATCTCGCTCGCAGGCTCGCTCGCTCGTCCAGGACAGCGGCGCGCCAGCCTGGCTCCGCGCGTCGGCGCGCGATTCCCGACGCTCGCAGCTGCTTTTGGGAGCTGCTCGCGCATCGCGCTGTATCTGATTGCTCGATTCGCTCGCTGCGATGTTCGCTGAGTTGCCGCCGTCTTCGTCGGAACTGCCGGAACGGAAGAGCGTTGTTCCGTCATTTTCCTCCTGCACAGAGCTCGCCGCTGGGGCTGTTGCTCGCTACGCTCGCGCAATTGGTTGGGAGATCGGCGGCTTGTTGGGAGATCGGCGGCGCGAACATCGCGAATCCGCCGTTACCCGGTGAGGCGCGCCGATTCCTCCGCGGGCGTGACGAACCGGTACCCGACATTGCGAACGGTGCCAATGACCGACTCGTACTCGGGGCCGAGCTTGGCGCGCAGCCGCCGCACGTGTACGTCGACAGTGCGCGTGCCGCCGTAGTAGTCGTATCCCCAGACGTCGCTCAACAGCTGCTGGCGGCTGAACACCCGCCCCGGGTGTTGTGCCAGGTACTTCAACAGCTCGAATTCGGTGTAGGTGAGATCAAGCTGGACCCCATTGAGCTTGGCGCTGTAGCCGGCCTCGTCGATCACGATGTTGCCGGACTGAATCACCGGGTCGACATTGGTTGTGATCGTCGGCGTCATAGCGAGCCTGAGTCGTACGTCGACCTCGGCAGGTCCCGCAGTCGCGAGCAGCACGTCGTCGAAGCCCCAGTCGGCGGACAGGGCTGGCAACCCGCCCTCGTTGGCGATGACGATGAGAGGCGCTTCCTTGCCGGTCGTTTCCATCAGCCGGCACAGCGAGCGGGCACCGACCAGGTCCCGCCGGGCATCGAGCAAGATCACATCCGCGGCCGGGGCATCCAGCAACGCCGTAGCTTCTGCCTGGGCAACTTTGACTTGATGGGGGAGGAGCTCGAGCGCTGGCAGGATCTCCGTGGAGGAACGCATATCGTTTGTGAGCAGCAGCAAGGTGGCCATATTGGTCTCCTCACCTCGGGGGATTGCTGGTGCTAGCCTTCAGCCCACCTCGAGGAATGGCCTAAAAGCATGCTTGAGACTAACGCAAGGGTGCCCGTTTCCCTTCATTATTGGGCTGGGGCAAGAGCCGCAGCAGGGGTAGCGGAGGAGCGGTTCGAGGCCCGATCCGTTGCTGAAGCCCTTCGATTGGCCTGCGATGAGCGGTCTGATCCGCATTTCGACAACGTCATCAAGGCAAGTTCGGTGCTGATCGACGGACTGACGGCTCATCCGGCAGATCTCGAAAGGCCGCTCACCGCGCCGGTACGGGTTGAGATTTTGCCTCCTTTCGCAGGCGGCAGATAGATAGTTCGGCCGATCCTGACATCGAGCGAAATACCCGTTTGGGGATCGCTTACGTCGCGCCCGTGTGGCCAAAGTCACGATCACGGATCGAGATAAGTGCGCAAGGCCACCTGCTTTCAGCAGAATGTGTCCACACTTTGGGACATGATCTCGTAATTTGAGACCCCTCCTTGGGAGCGGCCAGATTCGGCCTCTAGTCTTCTCCACGTGACCTCGACGAACGCGTGGGCGCTTTCGCTCACCCGCCGGCGTGCTGTAGACCACGGCCGGATGCGCTCGTCTTTGTGTCAGCTTCGGCGAATGTAGAGGCGCGTTCTCGACGTCTCGAGTCTGACCCTGTTGGACTCGTCATCGCCGACGCCCCTCTTCCCGCCTCCGGTATGGCCATCCGGACACTCACCCAGGCCGTCGAGCCAACAACCCACAGGAGAAGACACCACATGAGCAGGCAAGAAGTACTCGTCGACGCTGATTGGGTCGCCGAACATGCCGGTGATGAGAACGTCGTTCTCGTCGAGGTCGATGAAGACACCACCGCCTACGACGGGGGTCACATCCCGGGCGCCATCAAGCTGGACTGGAAGAAAGATCTGCAGGATCCGGTCCGTCGCGACTTCATCAACAAGGAGCAATTCGAGAAGCTGCTGTCTGAGCGCGGCGTCAGCAACGACGACACCGTTGTGCTCTACGGCGGTAACAACAACTGGTTCGCCGCCTATGCCTACTGGTATTTCAAGTTGTATGGGCACGACAAGGCCCTGCTGCTTGACGGTGGTCGCAAGAAATGGGAACTAGATGCGCGTGAGCTGAGCAGTGAAACGGTCACCCGACCCGCGACGAGCTACACGGCCACCGAGCCCAACCTCAACATCCGGGCCTTCCGTGATGAGGTTGTCGCCGCGATCGGCGCTAAGAGCCTGATCGATGTTCGCAGCCCTGATGAATACGCGGGGCGCCTCCTTGCCCCAGCCCACCTGCCGCAGGAGCAGGCACAGCGTGGCGGACACATTCCCACGGCGGTCAACGTGCCGTGGAGCAAGGCAGCCAATGATGATGGCACGTTCCGCTCCGACGACGAACTCAAGGAGCTTTACAGCGAGGCCGGCCTGAACTGGGAGAAGGACATCATTGCCTACTGCCGGATCGGGGAACGCAGCGCGCATACCTGGTTCGTGCTGCACCAGATCCTCGGACAGCAGAACGTGAAGAACTACGACGGCTCTTGGACGGAGTACGGCTCGCTGGTCGGTGTGCCGGTAGCCGTTGGCGACGAACCTGGCACTGCCTAATCACAGGCCTAACTGCAGGACCTGACCATTCACGCGATTCCCGCGTTAACTCAAAGGAGAACATCATGTGCGCAGCAACCAAGGGTGGCCTCAGTTTGGCCGGCGTCGATGTCACGAAGGAAGCCGTGATTCAGGGCTGCGTGCTGCGAGGCGGGAATCCGGTAGCAGGGGCGTACGTGCGGCTGCTGGACTCGAGTGGCGAGTTCACGGCTGAGGTTCCGACATCGGCGACCGGTCACTTCCGCTTCTTCGCCGCTGACGGCAGTTGGACGCTGCGCACCCTGGCACCAGGCGCGAAGACAGTCGATAGCCCGGTAGTGGCCGCCCGCGGCAGCGTCAGGGAGATTGACGTCGACATCGAAGCTGTCTGACTTGTCAGCTGCTCGACTTGGGAGCTGCTCGCGCAATCGCGCCCTGTTTGATTGCTCACTCCGCTCGCGGCGATGTTCGCTGGGTTGCCGCCGTCTTCGTCGGAGCTGACGGAACGGAAGAACGTTGTTCCGCCGTCTCCTCCTGCAGATCGGCGGCGCGAACATCGAGAATCCGCCGACTTCGTCGTCGCTCGCAGAGGAAAGCGTGTCCGCTCGTTTCTCCTCACTACGGCCGTGCGCAAAACGCCGCGCCCGCAGCTCAGGGGAACCTTCACTGAACGTCCCCGAGGTGCTCGGCTGAGGGTTACGGTGTGGGTCTATGTCTCAGGTGTCAGGTGGGGAACCGCGGCGTCTCCTGGGCGCATTCGATCTCACCGATAATCCCGGCAGTGAACAACCGACCGAGTTGAGCCATCATTCAGTCTCGGCAGACCCCGACACCCTGCCGCAACCCAGACACCACGAGCCGCCAGAGTTGTCCAAGCGTGCCGGAGATGACTTTGCGTGGCTCTATCGGCGGGACACCTCCACCTCGGGCGTGGCAGGCGGCGACCCGCGGACGCTTCTGTTGCCGCTGGATGCACATCCCTCCTATCCATCCAGCTATCCGCCGGTCCCTGCACCCCCGCCACCAGCCCCGCGCCGCCGCAATCCCGCAGTCCTCATGATCGTCATCTTGCTCTGTCTCACAGTCGGAGCGGTGGCCGGGATGGCGTTGTTGCTGCAAGCCGACTGGCGAACATCAGTGCCCGGTTCGGGGGAGTCGAGCGTGCAGCAGGCTGCGTCGTCTGAGGCGTCGCAATCCGGACAAGTCGCGATGTTGACACCCACTCAGGTGACAGTCGACTGCAAGGCGCCGCAGAGCACCGATGGCGCCGGTGCCCCGGTCGTCTACGTCCCCGAACAGATGTCTGACGAGAAGATGAACACGGCGTGGCGCTGCAACGGCAATGGTGTCGGCCAGGTCGTCACGTTCGGATTTCCGGCGGAAACCGCTATCGCCCAGGTCGGTCTGGTGAATGGGTACGCCAAGGTAGACCCGGCGAGCGGGACCCAGCGCTACGGCGAATACCGCCGGATCACCAAGGTGACGTGGACATTTGCCAACGGCACCTCCTTTCAACAGCCGCTGCACGATGGGGTGGAAACGGTGCAGAAGTTGAGCATCCCGCCCCAGTCAGGCGACCACGTCACACTCACCATCGAGGCCAGCACCGAGCCTGGATTGACCGGCCGCGGTCGCGACGCCGTCTTGATCTCCGAGGTTGTCTTTGGCGGTTCCGCTTAGCCAGCCGAGTCGAGGATGAGGGTTACCGGCCCGTCATTGGTCAAGGAGACCTGCATGTCCGCGCCGAAGACTCCGGTAGCGACTTGTGCACCGCGGATGCGTAACGAGGCGACGAAAGCCTCGATCAACGGTTCGCTTAGCGCCCGCGGTGCTGCCGCGCTCCAGGATGGGCGGCGGCCCTTGCGGGTGTCGGCGTACAGCGTGAACTGGCTGACCACCAGGATCGGCGCATTTTCCTCCTGACAGGATCGCTCACCGTGCAGAATGCGTAGCGTCCACACCTTCTCGGCCAGCCGTTCCGCAGCCGCTGGTTGATCATCGTGGGTGACG
>JAJTCL010000229.1 GCA_021323255.1 Propionibacteriaceae bacterium
GACGGTCCACCCGTTCGTCACGTACGCGGTCAGTGGCCTTGGCAGCACCGGGCGTGACTACGCCACCTCGTGCCCAGGGGCGCGGATCGGTGAAGGTCTGCCGGTGCGAGGCGAGGAGGTTGCCCAACATCGGGCCGCCGTCGAAAGCTGGCTGCGTGCAGCCGGACTCCGCACTGCATGAGACAACCAGCCACTCGTCGCGCTTGCGCGAAGAAGGAACAGCATGGATAAGCGCCAACTCGGAACCCATGCCCTTGAGGTCTCAGCGATCGGGCTGGGCTGCATGGGACTCAGCACCAACTACGGAGACCCCGCTCGGCGCACCTCACCGTCATCGGAGATCGTGGCAGCGGCCGCGAACGTTACGGCTGACGAGCAGGGACAGAACACCGCGGCGTCGGATCAACGGCCCCTTCCAAGGAGAGCGCGAGCTTGTCAACTCCGCCGTTTGGCAGCCGCCAGAGGGCAGAGGTCAGTTCTTCGGTGTTGAACCGCTGGACGTAGCCAGGTGTACCGGGTTGGATGCGCCAGCTTTCAGCCAGCGGACCGGCGTCAACCACGTCGAACCCGAAGCCGTCGATCAGCTCGGCCACACGCCGCTTTGCGACTGGATCGTCTCCGGCAATCGCCAGCGCCCTTCTGTTGGGCGTACCCGGCGGCATGCCGTCGGTCGTGATCTGGCGGGCATAGATGTGGTTGAAGGCCTTCACCACGTGGGCGCCGGGCAGCCGGACCTGGAGCAGCTCCGAGCTGGTCACGCTGTCTTCGTCGAGGGCAGCGATGTTGCCCTCCCGCCGCGGGTAGTAGTTGTTGGTATCGATCACGGTCTTGCCCACGAGCGGCTCAGCGGGAACATCGCCGATCGCCTTCAGCGGGACCGCCACTACGACCAGATCACCAGCCGCGGCCGCTTCCTCGCTGGTGCCGGCACGGGCTCGCGGGCCGAGTTCGGCGACCAGATCCACCAACGTCTCCGGTCCTCGTGAGTTGCTGATCACCACGTCGTAGCCGCTGACAATTGCGGCCCGGGCGACCTGGCTGCCAATATTCCCGGCGCCGATCAACCCGATCGTCTCACTCCATCAATCGTCATGCCAACTCATGCGAGTGGTCCGCTATTCCGATTTCGACAACTCAGCTAGTAAGCACCGCCTAGCGCCGTCGTAGCACAATGTTGCCCGTGCAATCAGGTCGGACACTCATGCGCCAGGACCAAGAGGCGGCCACTGTCACACCGCTGGAGTTGTTCTTCGACCTGGTATTCGTCTTTGCGCTGACTCAGGTGACCGCATTTATGGCTGACGAGCTGAGTTGGCACGGCATCCTCCGGGGCGCGCTGGTGATGATGCTGCTGTGGTGGGCCTGGACCGGCTACGCCTGGCTGGCCAGTGTTGCCAGCGCCGAGGAACGACCCATCAAGCTGGTCCTCTTGACCGGAATGGCGGCGATGTTCGTGCTGGCCTTGTGCATTCCGGAGGCCTTCGACGACCTGCCCGGAGGTTTGACCGGACCGGTCGTACTGGCCATCTGCTACCTGCTCTTCCGGGTCATGCACTTCGTGATGTTTTTGATCATTGCCCGAGAGGATGCCGGGCTGCGGTCACAGCTGTTGCGCTTCGCCCCAAGCGTCTTCATCAGCAGCTTGGTGCTGCTGGTGGCGTCGCAGTTTGAGGGCTGGCTGCAGACCGGCCTGTGGATGCTGGCGCTGGTGGCCGACTACCTGGGAACAGCCTTGGCTGGCTTTTCTGGGTGGCGGCTGCCGGCCCCAGGACATTTCTCCGAGAGGCACGGACTGATCATCATCGTGGCGCTCGGCGAGTCGTTCGTTGCTATCGGTGTCGGAGTTGCGCAAGAGCCGATCTCCTGGGTCATCGTCATCGCATCTGTCCTGGGCCTGATCTTGGCCTCGGCACTGTGGTGGGCCTACTTCGACGTGAGTGCGCTGCTGGGCGAGCATGCCCTGGCGACGGAGCCTGTCGAGACGCGGGCACGACTCGCCCGCAACGCCTACTCCTTCGCCCACCTGCCACTGGTACTCGGCATCGTCTTGGTGGCCTTCGGGTTGAAGGAGGTGCTGTTGTACGTCAGCGACAGCAGTGAGCACAGCCTCACCGATCCGCTGCCCGGCGTGGCGCTGGCGGCCCTGGTCGGTGGCGTCGTCCTCTATCTGCTGGGTCACGTGGTCTTCAAGTGGCTCACCGTGCACATCGTCTCAGTGGTACGCCTGGCTGCCGCGGGTGCGTTGTTGCTGACCATTCCCTTGATCGCCGGGCAGCCCTCCCTGGTCCAGCTGGGCGTTGTGGCGTTCCTCGTGGCCTGTGCTGTGCTGGTCGAATCTGTGCTCTTCGCGGAGTCCCGGCGCAAGATTCGGGCCGAGTTGTCCCGTCACTGACAGTTGTCCAACACTGACTCAGGTAAAGGCGTTCTCCCCCGTCAGGGCCTGACCGATCACCAGTTGGTGCACTTCGGAGGTGCCCTCGTAGGTCAGTACCGATTCCAAGTTGTTCGCGTGCCGCAGCACCGGATACTCCAAGGTAATGCCGCTCGCGCCTAGAATGCTCCGGCACTCTCTGGCGATGGCAAGTGCCTCTCGCACGTTGTTGAGCTTGCCTAGGCTGACCTGCTGCGGCGCCAGTCGATGATCATCCTTGAGGCGTCCGAGATGGAGTGCCAGCAGGAAACCCTTCTGCAGCTCCAGCGTCATGTCCGCCAGCTTCGCCTGGGTCAGCTGACGGGATGCGAGCGGGCGGTCGAACACCTCTCGGGAGATGGCGTAGTCGATGGCGGTTTCCAGGCAGTCTCGGGCTGCACCCAGAACACCGAAGACAATGCCGAATCGCGCCTCGTTCAGGCAGGACAGTGGCCCACGCAACCCAGTGGCCTCCGGAAGCACTGCGTCGTCTGGCAGGTGAACGTTCTCGAGCACCAGCTCTGAGGTGACCGACGCTCGCAGCGAGAGTTTCTTGGTGATCTTGGGCGCCGAGAATCCCGGCGTATCGGCCGGGACGATGAAGCCCCTGATCCCTTCGTCGGTCTGCGCCCACACGATCGCAAGATCGGCGACAGATCCATTGGTGATCCACATCTTGGTGCCGTTGAGCACCCAGTCCTCGCCGTCCCGCTTGGCACGCGTCCGCATGCCCGCCGGGTTCGAGCCGAAGTCGGCCTCGGTCAGCCCGAAGCAGCCGATCGCCTCGCCGGTGGCCATCGGAGGCAACCAGGTGGTCTTCTGCTCTTCGCTCCCGAACTTCCAGATCGCGAACATGGCAAGGGAACCCTGCACCGAGACCATGCTGCGTACGCCCGAGTCACCGGCCTCGAGCTCCAGACAGGCCAACCCGTACGAGACAGCGTTGGCTCCGGCGCAGCCGTAGCCCTGCAGGTGCATGCCAAGTAAGCCGAGAGCACCGGCCTCACGCATCAGACCAAGATCAAGATCACCGTGCTCGTACCAGTCGGCGATGTTCGGCTTGACCCGCTGCTCCACGAAGTCGCGGACAGTCGCCTGGATATCGCGCTCCTCCTCGCCGAGAAGATGATCAATACCAAGGAGCTCGAGCGGTGCCATTCTGCTCATCGAATCAATCCCATCTATCCAGTGCTGCGATCGTCAGCCCCAGCGCTGCCTTTTCGATCTCGTCCTCGCTGAGCAGCACGTGTTCGGCGGCGACGCCCAATGGCACGAAGCTGTCCTGGCTCGCAACGCGGTGGATCGGACCGATGAAGCCACCCTCCACCAGGGCCGTGACCACACCTTCACCGACACCGCCACTATGCCGAGTCTCGTCCACCACCAGCACCCGGCCGGTCGATCCGGCTGCCGCCAGAATGTCCTCGACAGGCAGCGGAGCGAGCCAGCGCAGGTCGAGCACCTGGGCAGAGATTCCGGCGGCCGCAAGTCGGCGGGCTACCCGGAGGCTCATCGGCACTCCATTGCCGAAGCTGATCATGGTGATCATCGCGGATTCGCCGTGATAGCTCCGCGCTCGACCGATCGGCACATGCTGGTCATGATCAACGGCCAACCACTCCTGATCGCCTGGATCGTGGAGGTCTCGCCGGTGATATAACGCAATGGGCTCGAGGAAGACCGACATGGTCGAGTCAGCGATGGCTGCCGCGACACAGGTCCGAAGCATCGCAGCGGCATCATCGGCGCGGGCCGGACAGGCCACGACTAGTCCAGGAATGTCTCGCAGCACCGACACGGCGTTGTCGTTGTGGAAGTGACCGCCAAAACCCTTCTGGTAGCCAAGACCGGCAATGCGGACCACCATAGGGTTGCTGAAGCGACCGCGAGAGAAGAACGGCAGGGTGGCACCCTCTCCGCGTATTTGATCTTCGGCGTTGTGCAGGTAGGCGAGGTATTGCACCTCTGGAATGGGGATCAGCCCGGCGAGTCCGGCGCCGAGCCCAAGACCGAGAATGGACTGCTCGTCGAGCAGCGTGTCGAAGACCCGAGCGGCTCCATACTTGCGAGCCAGACGTGATGTGATGCCATAAACCCCGCCCTTGACGCCGACGTCCTCGCCAAAAACGATCACTCGGCGATCAGCCGCGAGTAGCTCGTCGAGCGTACCGTTGATCGACTCGGCGAGGGTACGTGCTGCCTGCTGCCCTTCGACAGGCGCCGTCCTGAGCTTGTCGAAGGGCTCAGGGCGCGAGCGGAGCGCACCAGCAATTTCCGCGACGCGATCGGGGTTGCGAGGCGCGATCGGCGCCATGATCTCAGACGCCGAGCTCAACCGTGGTTCGGGTCGGAGTCGTTCAGCCTCCTGGTCGATCTCGAGGCGGATGGCGTCGTAGCAGGCCATGATGTCGGCCACGCTGGCGCCGAAGGCCCGCAAGCACGATGCGGTGGCCAGCAGTGGATCGCGCGCGTAGTCCGCCTCGATCTCCCGCGGTTTGCGGTAGCTGATTTCAGCGTCACTGCCGGCATGGCCGCCAAAACGTACCGTCCGCAAGTGCAGGAAAACCGGTCGCCGCTGCTCCCTGACGATGTCTACGGCGTGCGCGATCTCATGCCAGGCGGTCGCCGGGTCAGAGCCATCGGCTGACACATACGTCAGTTCCGGCCTCGATCCGTACGCCGCCTCGATCCAGCCGGACGGTGTCGGGACCGAGATGCCGAAGCCGTTGTCCTCGCAGACCAACAGAATCGGCACCGGCAGACCGCGATAGGCAGTGGCGAGAGCGGTGTTGATCGCGCCGGCGGCCGTGGAGTGATTGGCCGAGGCGTCCCCGAACGAGCAGACCACCACCGCGTCCTCAGGCCACTCACAGTCCACCTTGAGTCGGTGTGCTCGGTGCAGCGCGATTGCCAGGCCGACCGCTCTTGGCAGATGCGAGGCGATCGTCGAGGTTTGCGGGATCACAGCCAGATCGGGATGGCCGAAGACTTTGTGGCGGGCG
>JAJTCL010000230.1 GCA_021323255.1 Propionibacteriaceae bacterium
GGAACACCGGCGGCTCGGCGGTCGTGGCACTTCACCAGCAATCGCCAGTTACGGCGAGGAGTCGAACCTGCGCGGCTGGTCCGGCGCCATGCTGCGATGCGTTTGATCGACACTCAGCGACGGCACGGGAAGTTCAGAGAGGGTGGCTTTGTCGGCGCGGACGCCGTCGAGGAACATCATCAGGTAACGGCGGTAGAGGACCGGGGAGATACCGCGTGTCTTGTCCATGACGGCGGCCAGGGCGACCTGGATGAAGATGGCGTCGGTGCTATCGAAGTCGCTTCTGAGAACGCCTGCTTCTTTGGCGCGGTCGACTATCGAGCTGACGAGCGGGGCGAGCCGGTCACGGGCCTCGTTTACGCGGTGTTGCCCGAGTTGGGGGTTGTTAAGGATCTCCGTCAGGCCGCGGTCCTCCATCTGCATCTGGAGAGACCGCTCCAGGAACATGGCGAAACCTCGCCAGGCGTCGGGATCGGCAAGTGCTTCGTCGGCCGTGGCAGCGACTTCGTCGAGCCGTTGTTCGAAGAGGGCATCGATGACCTGTTGCTTGTTGGCGAAGCGACGGTAGGCGGTGCCTACGCCGACGCCGGCATGGTGCGCGATGTCGTTGAGGGTCACGTCGAGTCCGTACTTGGCGAAGAGGTCGTCGGCGGCGGCAAGGAGGCGCTGCCGATTGAGCTCGGCATCCTTGCGAAGAGAGCGGCTCTTGACGCTGGTCATTCCAACAGCATAGCAAGAAGCGGATAGACAGTATCCGCTTCCCTTGCTAAGCTCATCATAAGCGGATGCCTGCTATCCGTTTTCGATCCAAATCCTGAGAGGAATTACTGCTGTGACCGCAGATGTACTGGTCGTGATCGGTGCCGGCGCCATCGGCCAGGCAATCGCCCGCCGGACCGGAGTCGGGAAGCAGATCTTGCTCGCCGACATCAACACGGACTCACTCGCCGCTACCGCCGACCTCATGGAGACGTCCGGCTACAACGTACGCACCGAGCCGGTTGACGTCTCCTCGCGTGAGTCGGTGCGCGAGCTGGCCGCAGTGGCGGCCGATCTCGGCCCAGTGACGGGAGTTGTTCACACAGCCGGCCTCTCACCCGTGCAGGCACCAGTTGAGGCGCTCCTGAGAGTGGACCTGGTCGGCGTCGCCCTGGTCCTGGAAGAGTTCGGCCGGGTGATCGCGCCCGGCGGCTCCGGAATTGTCATCTCGAGCATGGCGGGGCACATGATTCCTGCCCTCGCACCGGAGCAGGATGAAGCGCTCGCGCGCACCGCTGCGGACGAGCTGATGCAGCTTCCGTTCCTTCAGGGCCTGCCGAACTCCGGCGCTGCTTACACAATCTCAAAGCGGGCCAACGCTTTGCGAGTACAAGCCGCCGCCGTGGAGTGGGGTGACCGGGGTGCCCGGATCAACTCGATCAGCCCCGGCATCATCTTCACTCCACTGGCGATGGACGAGCTCAACTCGGCCGGCGGGCCGCGCTATCGCGAGATGATGAAGGTCTCCGCCGCAGGCCGTGGCGGCACCCCAGATGAGGTTGGCGCGGCAGCCGCGTACCTGATGGGTCCCGATGGCGCGTTCATCACCGGCAGTGATCTGCTGATAGACGGTGGTGTCATCGCTGCGATGCGCGCCGGCCGGCTTTAGCCGAGGACTCACCCTGGCGAGGCGGGGCCGTTGTCTCGGAGGTGGCTTCGAAATCGGGTGAACGGGTACGGGTCTGGCATGCCCGCTTTCGGCTTCCACGCCTCGCACGAGCAGGTTCATCCCAGCGAACTGCTGGCCGCAGTGCAGCGCGCGGAGGAAGCGGGCTTCGATGCCGCGATGTCTTCAGACCACTTCTCGCCATGGAGCGAGCGGCAGGGGCACTCCGGATATGCCTGGTCGTGGCTCGGTGCCGCTCTGCAGGCCACCGCGCTGCCGTTCGGGGTGGTCACCGCGCCGGGCCAGCGCTACCACCCCGCGGTGACAGCTCAGGCCATCGGCACCTTGAGCAGCATGTATCCCGGCCGATTCTGGGCGGCTCTCGGTACCGGGGAGGCTAGCAACGAGCACATCACCGGTGCCGTCTGGCCGCGCAAGCAGGTACGCAACGACCGGCTGCGGGAATGCGTCGACATCATTCGGGCCCTGCTGCGCGGCGAGGAAGTGAGCCACGACGGGCTGGTCCGCGTCGACCGGGCACGGATCTGGACCCGGCCGCCCGAGCCACCGCCGCTACTCGGGGCGGCAGTTAGTGTGGCGACGGCCCGCTGGTGTGCAGCCTGGGCCGACGGGCTGATCACAGTGAACGCCAACTCGGAGCAGCTACGCCGTCTGATCGGCGCCTACCGGGAGGCAGGCGGCTCGGGGCGGCTGCACCTGCAGGTCCATCTGAGCTGGGCACCCGAGGAGGCCCAGGCCGAGGCGATCGCCCTGGAGCAGTGGCGCAGCAACGTCTTCCCACCGCCGGCTTGCTGGGACATCGACAGCGCCGAAACCTTCGATGCGGTCTCCCAGGACATCTCGATCCAGCGGGTGCGCGAGGTCGTGCACGTCTCCTCCGACCTCGGTCGGCACACAGCCCAACTTGCCGCGTACGCGGAGCTGGGGTTCGACGAGATCGCGCTGCACCACGTCGGGCAACGGCAAGACGAGTGGATCGACGTCTTCGGGGCCAAAGTCCTGCCGCAGTTGCGTTAGGTGTCGGTCATAGGGGTCCGAAGGCACGAACGACACGCGTGAAAGCGCGGTGAGGGGCTCAGGTGTCGAGGTCCTCTTCGGAGTGCTCCGGCTGGTAGACCACATCGTCGTCGGACTCATTGGCGGTGCCGGCCAGGTCGCCGGGGTCGACAGTTCCGTCCGGGTCGTCCTCCACGCTGAGGCTGCCGTACTCGTCGGCGCCAGTGGGAGTGCTCTGTGCGTCGTTCTCGGTCTGCTCGGGCGTCTGATCGGACATGAGATCTCCCTCGGGTCGACGGTCTCGACTCATTCTTGCATCGGGCTCATACCAGCGGCATGAGGTCAAAGGGGCAACCGCACATGCTTCGCGCTAGGTGCACTTTGCTGGGAAGGCAAGGTGGCTCCGACTGCCGCTTCGCGTGGGCCTGCCCCGAGGGCCTCGTGAGCCGACGGCTGTGCTGCTGCCAAGCGGAGAGCACAGAGGTGATCTGTCTTGGTTTCGGGGTTTGCGATTTCGGTGACTTGTGCCGCGCGCCGGCGGGCGCGGCTATCAGGCATTGTCGGACAACGTCTATCTCGCGGGTGCCAACATCAGCGCTAGGGCCACTAGAAGATCAGTTTGTCGATCTCACGGTGAGTGTCGAGGCTGTTGGCCTGGAGCGCGTGGTCGGTGAGTATGTAGACGGTGTCGCCAATCACCAAGGAACGGCTGACGCTGCCGTAGGCCCCCTTCGTTACCAGGCGACCGACGTCGGAGAGTCCATCCGTGTTGGCTCGCAGTAGCACCAGACCGCTGAACGCTCCCCGCCCTAGCTGGTCTCCGTGCAAGTTCGTGGGAGCAAGGATCAGGTTGTGCGGCTGCCAGTACAGGAATGCCTTGGGGTCGAACTCGGCAGCAGCAGCACCGCCACCATAGTTCTGCGTGTCGATCCGGCGTGGAGATGCAGGGTCGCTGATGTCGAACAAGGAGAACTGCACGCCAGCCTGACCGCCCCGGGTCTGCGGCGCTGGGCTGACGCCGGAGTCCAATCCGCTCTGCCCGACACCAAGCAGCAGGTTCTCCCCGATCGGGTGCAGGTAGCCCGAGTAGCCGGGGATCTTCAGCTCGCCCACCACCTTCGGCGTTGCGGCATCGCGAAGATCGAGAACGTAGAGGGGATCAGTTTGACGGAACGTCACGACGTACCCGCGCTCCTCGATGAATCGCACCGCTCGGATCGATTCGTTGTCCTGCCTACCGAGTCCGCCGACCTGTCCCAGTTGCCGAAGGGCGCCGCCCTGTTCATGCAGCGTCGTGACCAGACCCTCAGTTGTCTGCCGAGAATTGACCCAGCCCCGCCGCTCAGAAATCGTGCTCGCAACACGCAACACGCCGTCGTACTCCGACATCGCGTATTGATTCAGCAAGGTGCCGGGAACCTCACCCGATCCTTGGTAGGTACTCGCACCCGAGGCCACGGTGAGGAACTTGTGCAAGCTCGTCTTTGCGGATGAACCGTCGCGGCTCCAGTCTGTGGTTGAAACATACGTCGAGGTGCCGGTCGCATATATCTGCTGGCCGCCGGCGATGACGCCCACAGTCTTGCGGGATTGGAGAGCCGAGCCCATATCGAACGACGACATCGCCACGGTGTCGATCCCTGAAAACGCCTCGGGATGAGCCAGATTGGCGCACTCCACAAGACGTCCCTCGCTCACTTCAGCGCCCGCACCGTCCTGCAACCTGTAGGTCGGAATCCAGTCGTCGACATTGGTGTTCGCGACTGCGGCCCGTAGGTCGTCCTTGGACTTCTCCGAGATTTGGCCATCTGGTGTGTAGACCGGCGACGGAGCATCAACGTCGGGCGAGGAAACCGTCACAACGCGCACCTGCGATCCCACGAGTCGTGCGTCGAGGACGTCGCCGTCGAGTGTCAACGTAGCGATGAGTCCTGGATTGCTGAAGTTTGAGATGTCATACATCGTCAGAATGGCCTGCTGACCTGCCCAGCGCGCTCCAAGTTCGGAAACTTGACCCGCTTGACCGCTGAACACCAGCAGACGTTGGCCGGACAGAAAAACGTTGCGGACCACGGTGTCCGACAGAGTCTCGCGCCGTGTCATCTTGCCGCCGTCGAGACCGATCAAGTGCACTCGGCCTTGCGCCACTGCGACGATGCGATTCCCATCGGTCTTCACGATGTCAGGCTCATCAACTCCTGCTTCTTGGACGTTTGTCGTGGAGTGCTCTGGCGGCTCACCCCCCGCCTCAGCGCTGGTACCCGCGGAGTCAGTGGCACGGCCTTGCTGAGGTACCGCAGTTGTCCGCTCCGCCGCGCCACCCGAGTCGGTGGTCGTGACGCTGCCTGCGCGTTCGATCAGATACGCGGGAGCCTG
>JAJTCL010000231.1 GCA_021323255.1 Propionibacteriaceae bacterium
ACAGATCGGGGACCACGGCCCGCGGATTCATTTCGATCTCGAGGTTGCTGACCGTGGCGCCGCCGACCGGCTGGTTGAGCTTGGCGCGGTTGTCACTGGCCAGTTTGAGGGATGGTGTCCGATGAGGTCGCCCGGTGGACTGCCCTTCTGCCTGGTCGATCGTGAAGAAGACCACAACCGGCCGCCGGCGATGCGCGTCGAGGGGCACCGGAGCCGCCTGGTGCAGATCTGCGTCGACTCGCCGGCCAATGTGCATGAGCAAGAGGTGGCATTCTGGCGGGCGGCAACCGGCTGGCGGTGGCGTGAAGGTAACGGAAATGAGTTCGCCGGCAAGCTGTATCCGCCGGCCGGTTCCAGCGCTCAGCTGCTCTTCCAGGAGCTTGGTTCAGATGACCCGGGCACGGACGTACGGGCTCACATTGACCTCGGCGCGGACGATCTCGAGGCGGAGGCGGGCCGGCTGGTCGGACTGGGCGCTGAGCGGCTCGGGCCTGGCCGCGGCTGGATTGTGCTACGCGACCCGGTCGGGATGATCTTCTGCGTCACCGGCAATGCGCCCGACAATCCCTGACTCGTCGCGATGAGTTGCCCTCAGCCGTTGGGGCTCATGCGGGGGAGGATCCGTCCAATAGTCGAGGAGAGCCATGCGCAAGCTCGTTGTCACCGAGAACATGACCGTCGACGGGGTCATCGATATGTCCGCGGGCTGGTTCGACCCGCTCGCCGAAGACGTCGATCAGTCGGACATGATTGCCACGACCGCTGAGCACTCTGCCGCCGCCGACGCGCTACTCCTGGGCCGCAACACCTTCGAGGCCTTCCGAGGCTTCTGGCCCAAGCAGACCGATGATCCGACCGGCGTCTCTGACTACCTAAACGGCGTGAACAAATACGTCGTCTCTCGCACCATCGAGGATCCAGGCTGGCAGAACACCACTGTGTTGCGTGGCGACCTGGTTGAGGAAGTGCAAGCCCTGAAGGCGGCCCCTGGGCGCGACATCGTCGCCACCGGAAGCGTGCAACTCGTCCATGCGCTGATTGCCGCGGGGCTGGTCGACGAGTACCGGCTGTTCGTCTTCCCGGTGGTAGTTTGCCGCGGCGCACGGATATTCGAGTCCGCGGATCTCCGGCTACAACTGCTGGAGACGCGGCCATTCAGCTCCGGTGCCGTCCTGCTCCGCTACGCCGCCGGTGAGTCATCGAGCAGCGACACTTAATGCAAGGGGTGGCATGCGGGACTACCTGAAATGGCACGAGGCATACGACGACCCAGCGTCCGATCTCTCCTGGCGGTTGCGCCAAGTGCAGGCCTACATCCGTTCAACGCTGGACCAGATCCAGGGGAAGGCCACTGTGCTGAGCCTTTGCGCGGGCGATGGCCGTGATGTATTGCAGGTATTGGCTGAACGCCACGACACCTCGCGGATTCAGACCACGCTGATCGAACTGCACCCGGTCTTGGCGGAAAGGGCGCGGAAGTTTGCCGCCTCCTCAAGGCTGTTGAACGTCACGGTGCGAACCGTCGACGCCGGAAATACCACTGCGTACGTCGGCGCGGTTCCGGCGGATCTGGTGATCATGATCGGCGTACTCGGCAACATCAGCGACGACGACGTGCGACGCACCATCAGGACGGCACCACAGCTGTGTCGACCCGGTGCGATCATGCTCTGGTCGCGCGCCACGAGCGGCAGCGACGCAAACAGCTCAGTCCGTGGCTGGCTCGCCGGCGCTGGCTTCGTCGAACTTGACTACCGCGAATTCGATCAAGCTGAGGGTGAGCGGGCGGCGCTCGGCTCAGCTCGCTACGACGGCCCGCCGCAGCCGTTGATCCCCGGCCGGCAGATCTTCACTTTCTGAGCTCGCCCCGCGTTCGCCGTCCCCAGACGACGACCAAGGGGTGTCATTTCAGTCTTGGACACACCCGTTGGCCACCTTGAGACGGGAGACGTTGGCGAGGCCCCGGACGTACGCGGTGCAAACGCCAGGCACTCAGAGGGCGCTGGCAACCCCCGTCGCGTCCACGGCGTACGAGGGGTGAACCGGCGCCGCTAGGTGCAGCCGCGCGAAAGCCAGCGACTCGGCAAGATCAGCCTCCCGCTGCGCCCGGCCGGGTGCCGCTCTTGCGCGAATTCACCTCGAGCACCACATGACCGGAGAAGTTCCGCTCCGCCAGGTACTGCAACACCAGCCCGGCCTGTTGGTCGCCGCGGCCGGGCACCAGATGTTCATCCTTGACCGATCCCGTGCCATCGGTGAGATGCACGTGCCGCAGCCGCGGTCCCCAGGAACGCACAAGGTCAATCGACCTCTGGCTGGCGGTCGAGGCGTGAGAAAAATCCAGAGTCAGATCGTCGTAGTCGAGTTCAGTGGGATCCCAACCCGGCATATATGCCTTCAGCTCTCCGCCAGGGGTGCGCCAGGGATACATGTTCTCCACAGATACCAAGATGCCGCTGCTCTCCGCCAGCCGCCGGACTCCTTCTACGAAGCCTCTGGCGTAGTCCCGCTGCCAGCGGAAGGGGGGATGAACTACCACCACATCGGCGTCGAGCCGGCGTGCCGCCTCGACTGACCGCTCGAGCTTCGCCCATGGATCTGTCCCCCAGACCCGTTGACTGATCAACAAACAAGGCGAGTGGATCGACAGCACGGGCACGCCGTGGTAGTCACGCAGCTTCTCCACCGCATCCATGTCCGCCGCCACCGGATCGATGCCGATCATGATCTCCACTCCGTCATAACCCAATCGACGGGCGAGTTCGAACGCGCTCGAGGTGCTCTCGGGATACACCGATGAGGTGGACAGACCGATCCGGGCGGGTGGGATCTTGATCAGCTGGCCTTCGGAGTTCACCTGCACCAGCTTCGCTCCCCCCGCCCTCGACGGTAAGGAGTCATCAACGGGCACGCGACCAGCCTAGACCTCATTTTTGTCCGGCCGGTCGCGCATCGCGCGCGGAATCCGCCGACGCTCACGGCCCGGCAGCAGGCATACACTGTCGCGCGTGCCCGAAGTGCTGATCGGATTCCCTCGTGCATTCGTCGAGTTCGGGGATCCAGGCGACAACTGTCAGGTGTTTCGCTGTGACCTTACCTGGCTCACCTCCCGCTGGGCTTGCATCTATGGCCAAGGCTGCCAGGGTATTTACACCGACCGGCCGAACGACGGCTGTTGCACGTTGGGCGCCCATTTTGCTGACGCCGAGGACGAGAAACGCGTCGGCAAGGCGGTCCGGCAGCTGAAGCGTAGCCAGTGGCAGTACAAGCAAGACGCCCGCGTTGGTGGCTGGGCCGAGGAGGAACATCCTGAACATCTAGCCGAGGGTGAGCTGCCGGGTCGAAAGACGAGGGTGATCGACGGTGCCTGCATCTTTCTCAACCGTCCAGGTTTTCCGGCCGGTCAAGGCTGCGCACTGCACCTGCTGGCGCTGAGCCAGGGCCGCGACTTCTTGGAGACCAAGCCCGACGTCTGCTGGCAGCTCCCGATCCGCCGCCAGTTTCGTACCGTAACCCGCACCGACGACACCAGCTACACCGAGATCACCATCGGCGAGTACGGCCGCGACGGCTGGGGTCCGGGCGGCGCCGACCTCGATTGGTACTGCTCGTCCAACACTGAGGCGCATCATGGTGTCCGTCCGGTGTATGAGGAGAATCGGGCCGAGTTGATCGCGCTCATGGGCCCAGCGGCGTACCAGGTCCTGGTCGAGATGTGTCAGGCATTCGAGTCCCGACGCGGCCCAGCCATGCGGCATCCAGCCGACCCGGCACCATAACCCCCCGGAATAAGTCGGCGGGGAAGAGGCCCCCTGCTCAGCGCAGATAGCCCCCAGCAACAATGTGGGAATGCGCTTGGATCACCTGTCGTTCGCGGCCGGGCCGGAAGGACTGGAGGCCACGGCGGACTGGCTCGGAGCGCAGTTGGGAGTGACCTTTCTCGACGGCGGGTTCCATCCACGGTTCGGCACCCGCAACTGGATCTTGCCGCTGACGGACGGGCATTATCTCGAGGTGGTCGGTGTTCTTGATCATCCTGCGGCCGACAAGGCGCCCTTCGGTCAGGCGGTCCGGGCACGATCGGCGGAAGGCGGCGGTTGGTTAGGTTGGGTGATCGCGGTCGATGATCTTGGTCCGATCGAGCACCGGATGGGTCGCACCGCGATCGAGGGCCATCGCCATCTGCCGGACGGGACCGTGCTGACGTGGTACCAGCTCGGAGTCAAGGACCTTCAGGTCGATCCCCAGCTTCCCTTCTTCGTCGAGTGGTCGCACGACGCGATCCATCCCTCTCTAGGCGGTCGCGAGGTCGAGCTCCTCAAAATCGAGATCGCCGGCGATCCGGCCCGCATCGATCAGTGGCTGGGTGGACGGAGCAAGGAGATCTTGGCCGATGTCGACATCGACTGGTGTCGACCGCGGGAGCGGCCCGGGCTTGCTGCTGCGATCTTCAGCACCCCCCGCGGCGAGGTGCGAATTTGATCAGGTTGCGGTCAGCCATCGCGGGACTGCCGGTGTACACAGCCGGTAAGCCTGCGCCCGGGATGGATCGGACGCCATCGTTCAAGCTGTCCAGCAATGAGAACCCCTTCCCGCCACTCCCCGGCGTCATGGAGGCCACCGCCGCGGCCGTGGCACAGATGAACCGTTACCCCGATATTGCCAACACTCAGATGACCAGAAAGCTGAGTAACCGGCTCAGTGTTCCGGAGGAGCAGCTCGCATTCGGCACCGGCTCAGTCGCGGTGCTCTACCACCTGCTGCTGGCGGCGTGCGAGGTCGGCGATGAGGTGGTCTACGCCTGGCGCAGTTTCGAGGCCTATCCGATCGCGGTCCAGCTGACGGGTGCGACCCAGGTGCCGGTGCCGCTCGCTCCGGGCGCCGTTCATGATCTTGCAGCGATGCGACGGGCGGTTACTCCCGCCACGAAGGTGATCATGCTCTGTACGCCGAACAATCCGACAGGCCCGGCGCTGCACCATCAGCAGGTGATCGACTTCATCGACTCGGTGCCGGATCACATCATGATCGTTCTCGACGAGGCGTACGCGGAGTTCATCACCGACCCGGAAGGACTTCGGGGCTTGCACGCGATGGCCGAGCGACCCAACGTCGTTGTGCTGCGAACCTTCTCCAAGGCGTACGGGCTTGCCGGCTTTCGCGTCGGCTACTGCGTCGCCGATCCTCAGGTGGCCGCTGCGGTCCGCGCCGTGGCGCTCCCGTTCGGGGTGTCCATCGCCGCACAGGCGGCGGTCATCGCTTCTTTGGACGCCGAGGCGCTGCTGCTCGATCGCGTCGCCGAGCTTGTCAAGGCGCGAGACGCGCTGGCCGTGGGCTTGCGGGACCTCGGCTTTGAGATTCCGGACGCACAGGGCAACTTCGTCTGGCTGCCTGGCGGCCCGCAGACCGATTCCTACGCCGCGGCCTTTGCCCGGGCCGGGGTGGCGGTACGGCCGTACGCCTCAGGCGGGGACTGGGATGGGCTCCGGATCACTGTCGGTGAGCCGGCTGCCAACGCACTCGTGTTAGAGGTCGCCGCCACGCTTGCGGAACCGACGCTCCGCTAGTGCCCTGGAAGGGAAGTTCCTTGGCGCTTGGCGACGTTCAGGTGCGTGCATCGCAAGGCCGACGAGGGAGGGATACCGGGTCGTATCCCGACCGAGGAGAACGCCGCGAGGTGCGTGCCTGGGCGCCGCGAAGCGTCAAGAGATTTCCCTTCCAGGGCACTAACTGGGCTAGCCGAGGATCGAAACCTCGTGGCGATGAGGTTTCTTGCGCGCCCGCAGAGTGAGCCAGATCACCGCGGCACCGGTCAGGCCGAGCGTGACCGCCGTACCAAGCCCCAAATAGCGCGGCACGCCTTGGCCTTCCTGGTCGAAAAACGCAAGGAGAATGAACTCCGCAGACTGATGCATGGTGCCGAACGCGGTGACGCCGAAGATCAAGATCACCAACCGCTGCATCGTAGTGAGGTTCACCGCTTGCCGACTCATGCTCGCGTAGACCAGGAAGCCAATGGCAACGAATTCCGAAATAGTGCCGAGGATGATCCAGGCACCGCCGTAGCCGACCCAGCCCTCGACCGACCACACTCCAAACCAACCGCCGAGGCTCATGATCACCAGCGGAACGGCGACGGCGGCGCCGAAGATCTTGGTGCCGCGAGCCAACGGGTGCAGCAGCAGGAAAGCGATCCACGCGCAGGTGGCGAGTGTGAGCCCCAACGCGGCCAACTGGGCTGCCCAGGAGACCCGCAGCGCCAGCGTGTCCGCTTGGATCGGCAGCATGTTCATGGTCTGTTGCAATGCCAGGCAGTCCTGGGATGTCGGGCTTACCCCACAAGCCGCCCACTGCCGCATGACCGAGACAGCCGTTGCCAGGCAGGCGAGGATGAGCAATGCTCCGGAGACGAACCAGGCTCTCTCCTCCGCTGTGACCCGGCGGACATCGCGAGCTGGCTCGATGGTCATGACGCTCCCTGGGACGAACGGTGCTGTCGTCAGAGTAGCCGCAGCCGTCTTCAGCTAGCTCGAGAACTGTCAGCGCAGAGTCCTAGGGTCTCCGGCATGCCCAAGACGAGTGCCAAAGCTAGCCATACCTGCACTGAATGCGGTTGGAGGTCGAGTCGTTGGGTCGGGCGCTGTGGCGAATGTCAGACCTGGGGAAGTGTTGTCGAGGAGGCCGCGCCGAAGCTGAACCAGATCTCCACGTTGATTCCAGTGAGCAAGGCAGTTCCGATCGGCATGATCAACGCGGCGCTGGCGACTCACGCCCGCACCGGAGTCGCCGAACTCGACCGTGTGCTCGGCGACGGCCTCGTGCCAGGAGTTGTGGTGCTCCTGGCTGGAGAACCCGGCGTGGGAAAGTCCACGCTGCTGCTCGAGGTCGCGGCCCGCTGGGCGCGAAACGGACATACCACCTTGTACGTGACGGGTGAGGAGTCGGCAGCCCAGGTGCGCCTCCGCGCCGGGCGTACCAACGCCGTGGCCGATCAGCTTTACCTGGCAGCTGAGACCGATCTCGGCACCGTACTCGGCCACGTCGAGGAG